>JAITMT010000049.1 GCA_031277235.1 Tannerella sp. | reverse complement strand
GATTTTTGCGCCGTAAAAGTAGTGTTTTTTTTGCTGATAGAAAAATTTTCGACGTTAAGTTATAAATTTTTGTCATAATCCAAACGGAGTTGCAGGCGTTCGTCGGGCGAAACAAACCTGAATTTCTGAATCATAATTTCTTCAATGTCAGTATTTTCATCGTTTTTTTTCGCCTCTGAAAATCCCGGATGTTCGCCGCGTTCGTAAATGCCGGTTTCCTCGTTAAAAAATTCGGCGTCGGTTTTGATGCTTTCGTACAAAAGTGTTGCAACGGAAACCGTGTCGGTGTTGCCTTTGGGATTGGATTTCGGTTTCGGCGCCACAACGATCAATTCCTCCTTGGCGCGCGTGAAAGCCACATACAGCGTATTCAAATTGTCCATGTAGGCGTGCAGTTTTTCGTGGAAATAATCTTCCGCGAAATACGTGTTTTTCAAATCTTTATGATATTTTACAGGTACAAGACTCATGCGGTCAAACGGCTTTTGTGTGGGACGGCACCACAGGAAACTGTCTTTCTGATCCATTTTCCAGTCGGCAAAAGGCAGGATAACCACCTTGAAACCAAGTCCTTTCGATTTATGTACCGTCATAATCCGTATCGCGTTTTGCGTGTCGGGCGTAACGATTTTTTTCTTGAATCCCTTTTCGTTCCACCATTGCAGAAAATGCCCCGTGTCGGCGGTTTCGTTCATCGAATATTCGGCGACCGTATCCAAAAAAGCCTGTACGAAAACAAGTTCATTTTCAGGTATTTCCGTATCGTAAAACCGAAAAATTCCTTCCGCCAGTTCATACAGCGAACGGTGCGAAAGTTGCTTCAACTGCTGTATTTTCTGTTCATTCAAGGACGAAAACAAATCGTTTGTATTCAGGAGATTATCCGTATTTTTATCGCTCTTTTTTCTTCTCAGCATCGCAAAAGCCATTTGGGCGATGCTGCGATTGCTCTCCACATCGGGCTGATGGATATATTTTAACATGGCAATCGCCCAACGGACAGATAATGAAGAATTTATCGTGAGCGAATCCTCCGTAATAATATCGTATTTGTAGGGAGAATCGGGGTGCGTTTCCCGGTAGGCGAGCAGCCGCTCGGCAGCCTGCAACCCTTCGGCGCCAGTGCGCGTGAGGATGGCAATATCCCGCAGTTCGTAGCCGTTTTTTTGTAATTCTTCTATCGTAAGCGGCAGAAATTCAAGACTTTGCTCGTCCCATTTTATTTTTTCTCCCTCTTCTCCGTCCGTATCTTCCAAAAATTGAATTTTCACGTACCCCAATTTATCTGTAAAAGGCTTTGCAACAGCCTGTTCGACATGCGTATAGGCGTCTTCAATGACCGTATAATTGCGTTCCCTGCTCGCTTCGGGCAGCGAAGATGCTGCAATTTCCTGATTGTAGGACTGTTGTAACAATCTGGGTATCCGGCTGAAAATCATATTGTTAAACTCAACAATACTCCGAAAACTGCGCCAGTTCACGTCCAAATCTTCTTCCCGGATGCGGTGCGGAAAATCCCTGACTAACCGGTCGGAAAGCAGCGTCCAGTCCGAATTTCGGAAACGGTAAATACTTTGCTTGACGTCGCCGACAATGAGATTGCTCCTGCCGCTGTCGAGGCTGTCTTTCACAAGTGGCTTGAAATTAGCCCATTGCATCTTGCTGGTGTCCTGAAATTCGTCAATCATGTAATGCTCAATCCACGTGCCCGTCTTTTCGTAAATGAACGGGACGTCGCTGCCATCTATCACTTTATGAAGGAGTTCCGTCGTGTCGGAAATGAACATTTTATTATTTTCTTCGCGCCATTGGGCAATGTGTTCGGAAAGGTCGGTCAGGATGCCGAGCGCATAAAAATTTTTCAAAATTGCCTGCGCCGTATAGTAATCGGTCAAGTTTTCAAAAAAATGTATTACGCTGCTTATCAAATTATTCATACCGTTTTCATACAAACTTTCGGCAGCCGCTTTAATCACCGGCGACGCTTTTTTAGCGGTGTAGCCATCCGGATTGTCGGCGAGATTTTTAAAAGTCTCCGACGGTTCCTCGATGATGCCCGTCGCCAATTTCCCGAAAAAGAAAAAAGGCGACCTGCTGCCGTTGAATAAATCAGACGGTTGTAAACCTTGATTTTCAAGCAATTGTTTACCAGTTTCGCCCAATTCCCTGGCTTTATTGCGAGTTGCCTGCACGATTTTATACAGGTTTTCCCGATATTCCGCCAGGAACTGTTTTTGATGAGTTTCCTCCTGAATTTGAGCGCTGTATATCTTATAGGTTTCCTTAAACAACTGACTGCCAAGATCCAAAATATCCCGATGAAAATCCCACCCTTCGCCTTCTTCGATTTTGTCTTCGGCAAAACTCAGCAACCACTCCATTAACTCCTTATTTTCAGCCTTTTCGATACCCGAAAGCATATTGTCCACCGATTCTTCCATCATTTGCGTTTCGTCGAGTTCGAGGCGGTAATTTCCCTGCAACCCGATTTCGCGGGCAAAAGCCCTGACCGTGCGTTGAAAAAAATGGTCTATCGTGCTGATATTGAACGAAGAATAATCGTGCAAAATGGACAGCAAAACCTCTCGTGCCCGGATTCGGACGGTCATTTCGTCCTGTTTCGTAAACTCCGAAAGCATCGAAATATAGTTGGATTTCCGGTTGTCAGCCAGATTGAACAGTTCGTCAATGATGCGTTTTTTCATTTCGGCGGTCGCCTTGTTGGTGAAAGTAACCGACAAAATGCGCTTGTGAACCTCCTTTCCCTTGAATAGAAGTTTCAGATACTCACCGGTTAACGTATGCGTTTTCCCGGTTCCCGCCGATGCCCTGTAAATTGTCAGCATTTTGCATTATTTTGACTGCAAAGGTAGTATTTTTTGTTGTTTTGGAAATAGCCCTTATCTTTGGCGCGATTTTGAAATGAACGTACTGAAAAGATATGGGACAAACGTTTGAAATAACAAATATCATAAGGCACACGGAAACGTCCTCTGCGCTTCGATTTGCCGCGTTACCCCCCCCTCCCCCCCCCGAAAACATCATTTCCGGCAAGATAATGCAGCAGAGACGCTAAGAATGGGCTTTACGGGTATGTTTTTATGTCCTCAATTGACCTCTCCCCTGCCCTCTCCACAAGAGAAGGGCGCAGCCATAAAACAGCAAAACCTCCCGCAAGACAAGGCCGTCATCAATATGGACCGCGGGCTATATATCGTGAGACTTAACAGAACGTGGAAAGTGATGGTTCGGTAACGTTTTTTAAACTCTAACAGGGGTTTTGGACCCTGTTAGAGTTAAAAGACTTTATTCCACCACATCTTCGTCTGCAACAGCTTCCTGCCAGGTTGTCCATACAGGTGCGTTCTCATCATAACCTGCATAGCCGAAAACTTGAGCAAGCGGGGCTTCCCTGTTTGATTCAATGACATCTTCCCGGATAGGCCAGTAGAGATTGTGCTTGTCCAAGGTATGTGACTGACTGCGTCCATTGGATATTATCGGACCTTTATTGTAATAATTGTTATAGTGACAGATTCGTTGCCACCAGTAACTGCCATTCGAGGGATCCGTACCGCTCTGTTTGTCCCAGGTATTGATGTTGTAGGTGTTGCCCCATTCATCCGGCTTACCGCTCAGGGCAAGACAAAGCGAAACGCGGGTCAATTCCACATTGCGCCATTCTTCCATGTGCAATTCACGGGCGCGTTCGTTCATGATATCGCCAATGTTTACAGTGGTGTATAACTGCGTGCACCTTGCTCTGCTGCGTACAGCGTTCACATCGGTGGTAGCACCCGGAATATCTCCCAGATAGAACTTGGCTTCTGCACGAAGCAGGTAGGCTTCCGCCAAGCGGTAAAGATAAATATCGCCGTGTCCTCCGGTGTTACCTGCGGTGGCGCCGTTGAATTGGGTAGCACCCTGATTGGCTTCATTTCCTACATCCAAATTCCAATATTTGTAATGGGGCCAGTCATACCAGGCACGAAGGGTGTCGCCGCATAAAATGGCTCCGGTTTCCGGATGATAAAGCATTAAATTCTGTCCTCTAAAGCTTGAAGTCGGATGATTGTATTTAAGATCGGTCATTCTTACCCAATTACCTACGTCGCTTCTGTGGCGCAGGTCGCCTTCGTCCATGGCTCCATTCACTTCCCATAATCCGAATTGCGCAAAATAGGTGGGTCGCGTACAGCCGATGCCTCGCCCTATAGCCCTTGTGAAATCAAGGGTTTTATTGTACTCTGCCCTTGTACGTGAGAAATCCTCTAAAGCCCTAAGTCCATCAGGAGTAAGAATTTGACCGGAAGACCATTGGGGACCATAAATACGCATTTGCAACCATTGACGGAAAGCGGCATCCTGTCCGGACGCTAAACCCCGGTTGGGCATTACCATGATGGCTTCCGTATTCGCTGCATGAAGTTTATTCTGGGAACGGTGCAAGTCCCAGATTACGTTGCGGGTGATGGGCCAGGTTTCGGGTTCTCCGCCCTGAATAAAATCGCCCAATTGACCCAAACCTGCTCCTCCCTGAACCAAGGCGTAGCCCGACTGGTCAATCAGGATATCCGCCTGGTCTTTAGCCTTTTGCCACTGACCCGTTGCCAAATAGCACTTAATAAGCAACATGCGGCAAGCACCTTTATTGACCATCCCCTTGTAAGCCATGTCTTTTTGATCGTCCACCCACTGCACTGCAAATTCCAAATCTTGGGTTATCATCTCCAAAATGGCTTCTTTTTTGGTTGCGCGATAGTTAAATTTGGGAACTTCAGGAATCTTGGTAATTAAAGGTATGTTGCCAAACTGAAAGACTAAGGTATAGTAGCGGAACGCCCGGTGAAAATAAGCCCTGCCGAGATAGGCATTCTTGGTGGCTTCGTCCATACCTGTAATATTGTCAATGGAACTGATAATGGTATTTGCATACTTCAAGCCGTTGTAACTCTCTGTCCAAAAGTATTGTATCAGTTCTCCGTCGGAGCCTCCACTACCTGCTCCCGTACCTGCATTGGACGGAGAAAGGTTAGCCATCAGAAAGTTGACTTGCGTAACGGCATTATCTGTTTTGCCGAAAGCCATCAGGTCGGACAACATGTATTCCGTTGCCATCGGATTGGAGTTGTGTCCCGTATTATTCTCCTGATGAGTCCAATAATGGCGAAGGTGCCTGTCGCACATCGCCAAGACTGCCTGCATACCCGATTCGGTAGATAAGGTAACGTCCGGGTCATAGAATGACAGGGGGACAGGTTCTAAAAATTCATCGGAACAACTGCTGAAAAGCGCCGAGCCACACAGAGTCATTATCAGCGCTAATGCCGGTAAAATATATTTGTTTCTTTTATTTAAAATATTCATATCTGTAATTTTTTAAAAGGTTACATTTAATCCAAGTGAATAAACACGAGTAGCAAGACCACCGGAGTACGGATTGTTAGTGTCGCCGCCGGCATTATATGTTTCCGGGTCGCCGTATGGCCAATCTTTGCACCATACTGCAACATTGCGAACGGAACCGAATATTCGCAGTCTTTCAACATTTATTTTGGATATTATCTTTTTGGGCACATCATATCCCAGGGAGATATTTTCAAGGCGAATGAACGAGCGGTCGAACAATAGGCTTGGGCTTCCCCCGTTTCCCCCGTTGGATGCTTGGATTCGCGCATACCTGTTGCTGGGATTTTCGGGTGTCCAATATTCTTTTTTGAAGTGGTTCGCATGTTGAGTCACCGCATTGCTGTTATTGTCATCGTTCATGAATAGACCCGAAGTACTTTTGTGTCCCATGCGCGAATACATGTTGATTGAAAGCGTCCAGTTTTTGAACAGGGTGAAATCATTGCGCAGCGACCAGTTTACGGGAGGCGTGGTTTGACCCAAAAACTCCCTGTCGCCATTATCGTACGCAATTAATCCGTTCGCTGCTGTTTGTAACGGATTGTCGGGATTTTTATAAATCTTCGGGTCGCCCGGTCTTTGTCCGTATTTTGCCGCTTCGTCAATTTCATTTTCCTGCCAGATACCGGTCACGCGGTGTGCCCATATAGTGCTGATGGGTTGTCCGATAAACCAATTATTACCCGAATCGTCTTTTTCCTTTCTTCCTATGACATTTCCATCCTTATCCAACACATCTTCGTATTCGTAGTAAAGGTGCACGATTTCGTTTTTATTGTAGGAAAAATTAAAAGTGGTGCTCCATTCGAAATTATCGTTTTGAATATTCATGGAAGTAATGGAAAGTTCAATACCTTTGTTGGACACTTCGCCGAGGTTGGTCGTCATTGTGTTAAATCCGGCAAAGGCTACCAGTTGTTGATTCATAATCATATCATGGGTGGTGGTGGAATAGTACTCAATGCTACCGGAAATCCGATTCCTCAAGAAACCGAAGTCAAGTCCCAGGTTTGTTTGTTCCGATTTTT
>JAITMT010000401.1 GCA_031277235.1 Tannerella sp. | reverse complement strand
GTCAGGTACGGAACTTTCGCCGTATCATCCCAATGTTTCTGAAAAGATTTCAATTTGATAATATCCTTGTAATCAATAAAATCCGGAATATCGCCGACGCCGTGCCCGTAGAACGGAATCCCCACCACGATTTTGTGGAGCGGCACGCCCGAATCAATATGTGCCAGAACGCCTTCGTCGGTGGTGATATGCCCCGAATGTTCCGAGCGGTACAGCCCCGAATGATGATAGGGCGGTCGCGCCATATCGTAGGTCATCACGTTTACAAAATCAATATAATCGTTGATTGCCTTGAAATCAACGAATTGAGCGCTTGAAACAGACGCCAGCGTAAGCAACTTATCCTTTCCGATGGCTTTGCGAATATCGCTCATCAGGAGGGTGAAATTTTTCGTATCGTCGGGCGAGGCGGAAATGTCTGCCGCCGTGCTGGTTGGGTATTCCCAGTCCATATCAATACCGTCAATCTGAAATTCGTCTATAACACGCTTGCAATCAGCCGCAAACGCCTCGCGACAAATCCTGTCCGCTGCCATTTCGCTGAAACGTCCGCTGCGCCAGCCGCCGATGGACAGGCAGATTTTCAGACCGGGAGCCTGTTCTTTCAGTCGAGCGATTTCCCGCAGACGGTCTTCGTTGGAGATTTTCACGCCGTTGAAAGTTTCGTTCACATGTCCGAAAGCAAAATTGACATGCGTAAGGCAGGCGGGATCGGGAATTGCCGAATCCCAGCCTGCCACGTAAGCAAGTACTATTTTATCATCGGCAGACTGTTGCTGTCCGGCGGTTTGCGTGTTTTTTTTGGAACAGGCAAACAGCAACGCCATGACTGTCAGGAGATAAATAGATAGTTTTTTCATCGTTTTATTCGTAGGTATTTGACAGTGCGGCAATTCCGGAACCGACGAGATTGGCTTGGGAAGTTTCTTCGACATGGATTTCCAGTTTGCCCAGTTCAAATTCCTTCAATAAAACATGCAATTCTTTCATAACCAATTCCTTATAACTCGCAAATTTTCCGTTTTTCCTTCCCGTCTGATCTCCGCTCCAGAACAGGCTGCCTTCCGCAACGATACGTATATCCGTCACATTATCAATGGATTCCGTGATTGTCAAAATCAAACCTGCCAGCGACGCCGCGACCAATTGTGCCGAACGTTTGTACACCTGATGCGCGACCGTTACGTATTTTTCCTTGTACATGTCGGGATAACTCATGATACGCGTCAGTTTTTCTGCGTCAAAATTCTTCTCAAATTCGTCCGTCGAGAAGATAAATTCCAGAATACGACCGATATACATGCCCGAAATGGCTTTTTCAAAACGCTGACCGCCCGGATTGTCGGAATACCGGTCAATTTTGTCGTCAATGATGGTGAGATAAGGCGGATAAAAATTGCCCGATTCCAGATTTACGGGTAGTAAGTCATTCTTTTGGAAGGCTTTATCCAATTTTTCGATTTTCTTGGAGGGGATGAGCGCCGCCATATTGGTGCCCGTACCGACGATCAAACCGATGTGCGCCTGCGATTTCGTATCGGTTAAACCGGCGAAAAGGCTTGCTACCGTGTCGTTTATCACTTTGATATTGGTGAATTTTGCCTTTTCCAGTCGTTTGTTGAGATAATCCATCAACGATTTGCCAATCAAATGATTAGACATTCCTTTTACCGTAACGCCCTTTGTCCAAAACAGCAATCGGGCGTCGCCGTCAGGCGTTGATTCGCAGGGATACGAAAAACAGTAGCCGATGGATTTAACTCCCTCCAAATTAAGGGATTCCACGAGATTGGCAATTTCTTCGTACAGTTCTTCCATGTCCTTGCCTTCGGGCGCTTTCATCACATACTCAAGGTTTTTCTTGATACCGTCGTGTACCACAGGCGTTTCTCCGGTGAAATTCACCACCGTCGCGCGGAAATTCGTGCCGCCCAGGTCGAGCACAAGCACTTTCTCCTTATCCACAGCGGCTTTCGGGGCAATGAACGTCGGGAGACATCTGATTTCTTTTCCATCTTTTTGCAATCCTTCCTGAATTTTTCCGTGAAGATTCGCGGCAACCGCTTTTAACTGATCGGTCGTCAGTTCAAAAATGTTATTTTCCATAGTTCTATATTATTTATAATTAATTACTTAACTTCACACTACACTCAAAACACTCCACACTAAACAAAAAGTTTCTCCGGATATTCGCCCCGATTCACCAGTTCCCGGATTTTATCCACAACTCCCTGTCTGTCATCCGAATAGGTTACGCCAAACCATTTGGAAGTCGTATCCAATACTTTCACCGTAGCGATTCTTCGGGTTACAAGTTCGTTCACCATCAACGGTATAAAATACTCGCTTTTAAGGTTTTGCAGATTATTTTTCAGAAATTCCCTGAAATAATCTTCGGAATAGGCGAAATAATCGGGCGTAAATCCCCACATGTTCATCGAAACCGGCACGTTTTCGTTCAGCACGACTTTTTGCCCGTTTTCGTCCGTAAACTGAATTTCGCCGTCAATCCGCTCAATAGCAGTGCGTTCCACGACGGTTGTGAGGTATCCGTCCGCATCGGTTTCGCAAACGCCGCGCGCAACGGAACCGCTCTCGCTCAAGGTGTTACCGACACGAAAGCCGACCATGCTATACTTGTTTTTTTCGCCGAAAACGCCGGCAAGTTCCTCGCCCAAAACGGCAAAACTGTCGCGACCGTAGAAATCGTCGGCATTAATCACTGCAAACGGCTCATGGATAACGCTTTTGCCCATCAATACGGCGTGATTCGTGCCCCACGGTTTGGTGCGTTCCGGCGGACACGAGAAGCCCGCGGGCAATCGGTCTAACGACTGAAAAACAACCTCTACAGGGATGTGATTCTCGTATTTGCTCAAAATTTTGGTGCGGAAATCTTCCTCAAAATCTTTGCGGATGACGAAGACGACTTTTCCGAAGCCGCCGCGAATGGCGTCGAAAATGGAGTAATCCATAATCGTTTCGCCGTTGGGACCCAGTCCGTCCAACTGTTTCAAGCCTCCGTAGCGGCTTCCCATCCCCGCCGCAAGGACAAATAATGTAGGTTTCATCGGGTTTTTATTTAGTTTCACTCCGCAAAATTAGAAAAAATTTTCAACAAAACAATAAAAAATTTTGTCAGTTCGTAGAAACTTCGTATCTTGCGCAAAATTTATGAAGAAAGAGAAGTTTCATATAGAATACGTATTTGGTATGGTTTCAAAACGGAGTTTGTGGAACCACGTTACGACGTCGCCCGGGTTGTCGTCCTGGTTTGCGGATGAGGTTGATATTGAGGGAAATATCTATACTTTCAAATGGGACAGACTGGAAGAAAAGGCGGAGAGGATTTTTCTCAAGCCGGAAGAATGTGTCCGGTTCAGGTGGGAATATGACGATGACGAGAGTGTTTACTTTGAGTTTCAGATACATAGGATTGAACTGATTGGCATGATCGCGCTCGAAGTTACCGATTTTGCAGAACCGTCCGAGAAAACCGACGCCATCAGCCTGTGGGATACGCAAATAGATGTCTTGAAACGAACGTTGGGGGTAATGTAGAGAGTATGCGTGTCATTAAACGATTGGATTTATTTCTGTTACAGACATTTCTGCCGTTATTTGTGATGACGTTCGGGATTTGTCTGTTCAT
>JAITMT010000359.1 GCA_031277235.1 Tannerella sp. | reverse complement strand
CTTTTGTTATTGTTGTTTTCGGCACATTTATCGTCGGAAACAAGCGAGGCGCAAAAGTTGAGTTCCGGCGCCATTATCAGCCTTTTAACGAGTTCGCCGCACGACGGAGAAGTGTATGCGCTGTACGGTCATTCGGCGATTCGGGTCAAGGACGATTCGGTAAAAATGGATTGGGTGTTCAACTACGGCATTTTCGATTTTTCAAAACCGAATTTCATTTACCGTTTTGCAAAAGGCGAAACCGACTATAAGTTAGCCGCTTTTGATTTTAAGTATTATCTTATTGAGTATCAGGAACGGGGAAGCGAGGTTTGCGAGCAGGTTCTCAATCTGTTGCCGCAGGAGCGGGAAGCGTTATGGCAGGCGTTGGCGTTGAATGCCTCGCCCGAACATCGGGTTTACCGCTACAATTTCTTTTTCGACAACTGCGCCACCCGCCCGATTGCAATGATTGAAAAAAATATTAATGGAACAATTAATTATCAGGGAGTTGATATAACGGAAACTTTTCGGGACGCCATCAATACCTGCACCAAATATCAGCAATGGCAAACGCTGGGTTGCGACCTCGTTTTAGGGCTGCCAACCGACCGCGTGATGACGCAAAAGGAACGGTTATTTATACCCGAATATCTGAGAGATTATCTTGCCAATTCCGTGATAGTCAGGGAAGCAACCGCTCAACCGATAGTTCTCAAAACCAACATACTCGCCCCACAGCAACCCAAACCGGAACCTCCTTTCAATATACTGTCGTCCCCGCTTCTGTGTTTCAGTATTTTATTCGTTATTTTACTGATAACCACTATTATTGAACGGATTACCCAAAAATATTTCCGCTGGATTGACAGTTTTTTGTTTTTGGTAGCGGGCATTGCGGGTTGCATTATATTTTTTCTGAGTTTCATTTCCGTGCATCCAAGCACGTTTCCGAACATCAATTTGCTTTGGTTGCACCCGCTCCATTTGTTGGGCGCCGTCTTTTTCGCCATAAAAAAATGGAAAAAGCCTGCTTTTTGGTATCATTTTATTAACTTTGCAGTGATTTTCGCGATGTGCGTGGCTTGGATTTTCATTCCGCAGCATTTTAACATTGCGTTTATTCCCCTGATAGCAAGTCTTTTATTGCGATCGGGTTGGGCTTTGTTAAGAAAAAAGTTATGAATAGAATGAGGAAATTTGTTACTTCGCTTATTACGGTTCTGATGGCAGCCAATTTGTGCGCACAGCAAAAAAATGCGCCTAAATTAGTGGTTATCATCACGATAGATCAGTTGCGCGGAGATTATTTGGAGTATTTCAAATCAACTTTCGGCGAGCGCGGTTTCAAGCGTTTGCTGAACGAGGGGATTACGTACAGGCACATACAGTTCGAGTTTTCAAACATTGACCGCGCCAGTGCGTTTGCCACGCTTTTCACCGGTTCAAACCCTTGCTATCACAGCATTACGGGCAATACGAACTATGATTTCGACAAGGATAAACTTACGTCCTGCCTCTACGATTCGCACTATCTGGGCAACTATACCCACCAGAATTTTTCTCCGAAAAACCTGCTCTGTTCAACGATTTCCGATGAATTGCGATGGGCTTCAAAAGGCGCCGGCGAAGTGTATGCCGTCGCTCCCGAGCCTGAAAGCGCCATCATCGCAGCCGGACACGCGGGAAACGGCGCATTCTGGATTGACGATCTCAACGGAAAATGGGCTACAACCACCTATTACAAAGGGATTCCACCTTCCGTGGATAAATTGAATGTTGGCCAGGAGTCTCTTTCTCAGCGACTTCCGGCGATGTCATGGGACGTGATGCTGTCGGCGGATAAATATACCGCCTTACCGTATATTACTGATAATAAGCCTTATCACTATACTTTCAACGAAAAGGAAGTCGGCTGTTATCCACGTTTCAAAACGTCGGCGCTGGTGAATCGGGAAGTAAATAGGCTCGCCCTGGAATTTATCAATCATGGAAACTTGGGAACCCGTCAAACGCCTGATATACTGTCTGTTACCTATTATGGCGGAAATTTTGCCGATGTACAGGAGCAATCCTACACACGTGAGGTGCAAGACATTTATTATCAATTGGATAAAAATATTGAAGAATTACTGGACGTAATAGACCGTAAAATCGGACTCTCCAATACGTTTATTGCCGTCATGGGTAATGGCTATTACGTTAATAAAGAGATACTTCCGGAAGGAGAAGATGCGGTCGGCGGCACTTTTCACCCGAAACGATGCACGGCGTTGCTGAACATGTATCTGATGGCAATTTACGGTCAAAAGAGCTGGGTAAAAGGCTATTACAATAAACAGATTTACCTGAACCGCAAAACGATTGAAGATGAAAAAGTTAATTTGAACGAAATACAGGACAAAGCGGCGGATTTTATCGCGGAATTTAGTGGTGTTCAGAAAGTTACGACCGATCGCGTGCTTCGCAGCGGAGAATGGAACGAAGGTTCGGCTTCCTTGCTTTACGGCACGTATCATATTGGTCGCGGCGATTTGATTATCGAACTGCAACCCGGTTGGGGCGTGCAGGACGAAACGACGGGAACGAGAATGAATGTCAAAAATAACAACGCCATTCTGACGCCGCTGATATTTTTCGGATATGGTCTGAAACCCGCTAAAATAGAGCGTTCCGTGTATGCCACGGAGGTGGCGCCGACCATAACGGGCATTCTGCGCATCCGTTCGCCCAACGCTTGCAGCGACCTTCCGCTTTCGGAAGTCATTGCAACCCCTTAAAACCCCGCAAAGGCAGGGCTATTGAGTTCTTTTACAATTGTTTGATGTCTCAGAGTGCGGTAGAAAACAGGAAGCATTCCGTCAAGAATGCAGCGCTCGGTGAGGCTATCAATCCGCGAGACGCATTCCGTAGGAATGCAGCGCTCGGTAGGAAAATTATCAACCCCACAAGAGGTATTCCGTCAGGAATGCTTCCTCAAAGAGAAAACATTTTCTGCCGGGAGATAATCCTCGACGGGATTGGGAATTAACCGTTTTGCCCGCAAAGGGATTGGGAAGATACGGATAAATCTTCCGTTTTCAAATTAAATTTTTATAACAAATTAAGTAGCAAATAATTAACAGATATGGGATTAAATGATATATTGACAAAGTTGTTCGGCAACAAATCGCAGCGGGACTTGAAGGAAATTACGCCTTTCGTGGAAAAAATAAAAAGCGTATATCCTTCTGTTACAACGCTTTCCAACGATGAATTACGGGCAAAAAGCGCCGCTATCCGGCAAAAAGTGCAGGATTACGTCAGCGAAGAAAAGGCGCAGATAGCCGCACTTCGCGAAGGTATTGAAGATAAGCCGCTTGAAGACCGTGAGTCTCTTTGGGCGGAAATAGACAAAATCGAAAAAAACATCATAGACAAGTTGGAAGACGTGCTGGAAGACGTGCTCCCCGAAACTTTCGCCATTGTAAAGGATACGGCAAGACGACTGTCTGAAAACGAGACGATTACGGTTACCGCCAACGATTTTGACCGCGAACTCTCCATCAATCACGATTTTGTCAGCATTGACGGTGACAAGGCTATCTATCAAAACCGCTGGGTAGCAGGCGGTAACGAAATCAAATGGGATATGGTGCACTACGATGTTCAGTTGTTTGGCGGCGTGGTGCTGCACAAGGGCAAAATTGCCGAAATGGCGACGGGAGAAGGAAAAACGCTCGTGGCAACACTCCCTGTTTTTCTGAATGCACTGACAGGCAACGGAGTACATGTCGTTACGGTCAATGATTACCTGTCGAAACGCGACTCCGAATGGATGGGACCGATTTACATGTTTCACGGATTATCAGTGGATTGCATTGACAAACACCGTCCAAACTCCGATGAACGCCGCAAAGCGTACAACGCCGATATTACTTTTGGAACGAATAATGAATTTGGATTTGATTATCTGCGTGATAATATGGCAATTAGTCCACACGATTTGGTACAACGCAAACATAATTACGCGATTGTGGACGAGGTGGACTCGGTTTTGATTGACGATGCGCGTACGCCGCTGATTATTTCGGGACCCATTCCGAAAGGCGACGACCAACTGTTTGAGGAATACCGTCCGAATGTGGAAGTCGTCGTAAATGCACAGAAAAACCTGTGTACCAAACTCTTAACCGAGGCAAGACAAAAAATGTCAAGCGACGACAAGAAAACGCTGGAAGAAGGCACGCTTTCCCTCTATCGTTCCTACAAGGGAATGCCTAAGAATAAGGCGCTTATCAAATATTTGAGCGAACAGGGCGTGAAGTCGGCGATGCTGAAAACGGAAGAATTTTACATGCAGGACAACAATCGTCAAATGCACGTGGTTACGGATGAACTGTTTTTCGTAATTGACGAAAAAAACAACACGATTGAACTGACAGACAAGGGAATAGACCTCCTGACAGGCAAGAGTGACGACCCGCAGTTTTTCGTTTTGCCCGACATCGCTTCGGAACTGTCGCAGGTTGAAAACATGAATTTGCTGAAAGAGGAAAAACAGGCGAAAAAAGACGAATTGTTGACGAACTATTCGATTAAGAGTGAGCGGGTTCACACGGTCAATCAATTGTTGAAAGCATATTCTCTGTTTGACCGGGACGACGAGTACGTGGTGATTGACGGACAGGTGAAAATCGTTGATGAACAGACCGGTCGTATCATGGAAGGTCGCCGTTATTCCGACGGATTGCATCAAGCGATTGAAGCCAAGGAGCGCGTGAAGGTAGAGGCTGCTACTCAGACATTTGCAACCATCACGTTACAAAATTATTTCCGCATGTATCACAAACTCGCGGGTATGACCGGTACGGCAGAAACGGAAGCAGGCGAGTTTTGGAACATCTATAAATTGGACGTTGTAGTCATTCCGACCAACAAACCGATAGCGCGTACAGATATGAACGACCGGATTTACAAGACAAAGCGCGAAAAGTATAATGCTGTTATTGAGGAGATTAACTCACTGGTGAAAGCCGGTCGTCCCGTATTGGTCGGTACGACTTCGGTCGAGATTTCGGAATTGCTGAGCCGCATGTTGAATATGCGAAAAATATCGCATAACGTCTTGAATGCCAAACTGCACCAGAAAGAAGCCGACATTGTGGCGCAAGCCGGTCAGTCCGGAATGGTTACGATTGCGACGAACATGGCGGGTCGCGGTACCGACATCAAACTCTCGGAAGCCGTTCGCAAAGCGGGCGGTCTCGCCATTATCGGCACGGAACGGCATGAAAGTCGCCGTGTGGACAGGCAGTTGCGCGGTCGCGCCGGTCGTCAGGGAGACCCGGGTTCGTCCGTGTTTTTCATTTCGCTTGAAGACGATTTGATGCGTCTGTTTGCCACCGAAAGGATTGCAGGTCTGATGGATAGGATGGGTTTTAAGGAAGGGGACGTGCTGGAAGCCGGCATGTTGAACAAATCGGTGGAACGCGCCCAGAAAAAAGTGGAGGAAAATAATTTCGGTATTCGTAAGCGACTCCTTGAATATGACGATGTTATGAATTCCCAGCGTAATGTGGTTTACACCCGCCGCCGCCATGCCTTGATGGGCGAGCGGATCGGATTGGACGTTGTGAATACGTTGTACGACGTCAGCGGAAGTATCGCGGAACAGCACGAAGACGGTGATTATGATACACTTAAGATGGATGTATATCGTGCGCTTGCAACCGATTTGCCCATGTCAAAAGATGATTTCAAGGGCTTGAAAATGGAAAAATTGACGGAAACCATTTATAATGAAGCGCTTGCACTCTTTAAGCGGAATATCGAAAAAATGGCGCAGGTGGCAAATCCCATTATCAAGCAAGTTTATGAAAATCAGGGCGCTCAATATGAAAATATCCTGATTCCGATTACGGACGGGAAAAAGATGTACAACATCTCCTGCAACTTGAAAGAAGCATATGAAACAGGCTCAAAATCAATCACAAAAGCATTTCAAAAATCCATCATTTTGCATACGATTGATGAGGCGTGGAAGGAGCATTTGCGCGAAATGGACGACTTGCGTAATTCCGTTCAAAATGCGAGTTACGAAAACAAGGATCCGCTGTTGATTTACAAATTGGAAGCCTATAACCTGTTCAAAGTGATGGTTGAAGATATGAACAAGAAAACGGCTTCCATTTTGATGAGAGGTCAAATTCCCGTCAGGGAAAACGTGCAGGTGAGGGAAGCGGCTCCCGAAAGACGCACGGATTTAAGTCGTTATCGCACTCAGAAAGACGAAGTTGCGCGATCCGGACAGAGAAACGGAGACGGCGGTGATGTATATCCGCAAGGACAACGCCCGCCCCTCGGACCGCAACAACGGGCGCCGTTGGAGCCGGTAAGGGTTGAAAAACAGGTCGGTAGGAATGATCCTTGTCCTTGTGGAAGTGGTAAAAAATATAAAAATTGCCACGGAAGATGAGTGTAAGTATTTGAAAGTGGAATGGATTATTTAATTTTTGACAGGCTGATAAACAGCAAATTACCTTTTGCATTATACAAACTTCCCGGCGAAGGGGAAGTTTGTATGATAATGCAGGAGACTCGATCCGTGCAAAGTATCCGGAATATTGAAAATGTCGTTGATTATAAAGGATTTATAATTAGCCCTTTTATTCAAGATGAACAAACTCCGACCGTGATAATCCGACCGGATTTTTACATCAAGGGACTCTCTACCATTATTGATTTCCTGGAAAACCGTTTGCCACAACAACAGGAGCCGGTTTCTTCGCATGAGCGGGAAGTTATTTTTAAGGAGGACTTCAAGGCGTATGCAAAAAACTTTGAAATATTTCATAAAACGTTGATGAATAAACAGTTTGACAAACTCGTTTTATCCAGAATATTATCGGTGGAAAAAGAACAGGGATTTTCAATCGGACAAATTTTTGAGCGAGCCATTGAGACCTATCCGGACGCTTTTACTTATTTACTAAATACTTCTGAAACAGGAGTTTGGATGGGATGTACACCCGAACTTTTGCTTTCGGAAAAAAATGGAGAATGGCGAACGGCAGCCGTCGCCGGTACGCGAAAAACAGCGGTATCTCCGGCGGATTGGGACAGGAAAAATATTGAAGAACAGGAAATTGTCGTAAAATTCATTGAGGAACAATTGAAAAAAACGACAACGGATTTTGTCAAGGGAAGTTCGCAAACTGTAACTGTTGGAAACATAGAACATTACAAAACCGATTTCAAGTTTCATCTGGATTTCATGAAAACGGCAGGATTATTAATCAGGGATTTACATCCGACTCCGGCTGTTTGCGGTCTTCCAAGAAACGAGGCGATGGAGTTCATCGCAGCGACCGAAAATCACCCAAGGCTCTATTATTCAGGATTTATCGGACCGGTGAATATGGAAAATGCTGTTGATCTGCATGTGAACATCCGATGTATGCATGTATCAGACTGTTATTTAAACCTTTATGTAGGTGGTGGTTTGATTGCCGGTTCCATTCTCGACGAAGAATGGCTCGAAACGGAATATAAATTGCAAATGTTGCTCAGGCTATTTTAAATTTGAGATTTAATATGTAAAGTACTAATTATTAATAACTAAAATAATGTTTTCGGATAAGAATAATATATTACAAACGGTTGCCTTGCTCAAAGAATATGGCGTCAAACATATTGTGATTTCGCCGGGATCTCGCAATGCGCCCTTGATTCAATGTTTTACGCAGGAACCTTTTTTCAACTGTCAATTAGTTGCAGATGAGCGTAATGCTGCATTTTTTGCATTGGGTATCATTCAATGTACCAAGCAACCTGCAGCTGTGTGCTGCACCTCGGGGAGCGCGCTGTTAAACTATGCGCCTGCTGTTGTAGAGGCTTATTATCAACAACTTCCACTGATTATTGTTTCAGCGGACAGACCGCAGGAGTGGATAGGACAGATGGACGGGCAAACGATGCCGCAACAAAATGTGTTTGCCGGTTATATTCAAAAATCCGTGCATTTGCCCGAAGTGCACGACGAGTCGGGAGAATGGTATTGTAACCGTTTGATTAATGAGGCTTTAATTACTTGCTATTCAGACGTTCCAGGACCTGTGCACATCAATGTTCCCATTTCCGAACCGCTGTTTCATTTCACCGTTGAAAATTTGCCGGAAGTACGCAAAATTGCATACGTAAAACCGGCTAAAACCGTAGATATAAAGCCGTTCTCGAAAATCTGGAATCAGGAAGCGAAGAAAATGCTCGTTATCGGTCAGATGCCCCAAAACCCTGAATTAACGGAAATTTTGGAACTTTTAGCCGAAACTTCGGGCTGTATTATTTTGTCGGAACACTTGGCTAACAGCCATTCCGAGGAATTTATCCACAATTTCGACCGGATTTTGTACAAAGCAAAAGAGAACGAAAAACAGGATTTGTCGCCAGATTTATTAATCACTCTTGGCGGGCATATTGTTTCCAAACGGCTGAAGCGGTTTTTGCGGGAAAATAAGCCGAAATATCATTGGCATTTATCTAATAATAAAGAAGTTGCGGATTTATATATGTCTTTAACAGATTTAATTGAAGCAGGTGAAAAAAAATTTCTCAACCAGTTAGCCAATAAAAGCATATTATCCAAGGAATCAAATAAGTACAGCAACAATTGGTATCATAAATCCACACAAATCATGGCGCCCGGAGATGACAGCGCCGAATTTTCCGATTTATATGTTACGGGTCAGTTAATCAAAAGATTACCCGATAACTCAAAATTGATTTTAGCCAACAGTTTAACAGTCAGAAATGCGCAATTTTTCAATTTAGACAGCTCCATATCCGTATATTGCAATCGGGGAGTCAACGGTTTGGAAGGTACGTTAGCCGGCGCCATCGGTTTTGCATCTGTATGTAAAGATCCTGTGTATCTGATAATTGGCGATTTAAGTTTCTTCTACGGTCTGAATGCGCTCTGGAGAATTGAACACATAAAAAATCTGAGAATCCTGTTAATCAACAACAAAGGCGGTGGAATTTTCCGTTCGATTACGGGACTTGACAAAATGGGAGATATTCATCAATTTATTACTGTTCAGCATGATACGGATGTTCAGAAATGGATTGAAGCGACTTCCGTTAAATATTTACAGGCAAAAAATAGAAGACAGTTATCCAAGAATTTGGACGTACTGATGAACAAACGAATAGAAACCTCTATGTGTTTGGAAGTTATAACGGACATTAAAAAATAGTAAATGTATGGAAACAAGAAATTGGACACAAATTAAAGAGTATCAGGATATTCTGTTTGACTATAGCGAAGGAATCGGCAGAATAACCATCAATCGTCCGCGTTATCGCAATGCTTTCCGACCCGAAACGACGATGGAGATGAGCGACGCCCTGAGAATATGCCGGGAAAATACTGATATTTACGTAGTTATACTGACCGGCGCCGGCGATAAGGCGTTCTGTTCCGGCGGCGACCAAAACGTTAAGGGAAAGGGCGGCTACATAGGCGCCGACGGTGTTCCACGCCTCAATATCCTTGATGTACAGCGGCAAATCCGCTCATTGCCTAAACCGGTCATTGCCATGGTGAACGGCTATGCCATCGGCGGTGGGCATGTTCTGCACGTCGTTTGCGATTTAAGCATCGCTTCCGAAAATGCGATTTTCGGACAGACAGGACCGCGGGTAGGCAGTTTTGATGCGGGTTTCGGCAGTTCTTACCTGGCGCGAATTGTCGGACAGAAAAAAGCGCGCGAGATTTGGTTTCTCTGTCGCCAGTATTCTGCCCGGGAAGCGTTGGAAATGGGACTCGTCAATACGGTTGTACCGCCTGAACAACTTGAAGATGAGACGGTTAAATGGGCAAAAGAAATGATGCAACACAGCCCGATGGCTTTGCGAATGATCAAGATGGGATTGAATGCGGAACTCGACGGACAGGCTGGTATTCAGGAACTTGCAGGCAATGCTACGTTGCTCTATTACCTCACGGAAGAGGCACACGAGGGTAAAAACGCTTTTCTCGAAAAACGCAAACCCGATTTCAAAAAATTCCCGAAATTTCCCTGATACGATGCCGTTCAAAACCAAAATAACGCCTTATACCCTGATATTCAAGCGTCCGGCAGGAACTTCGCGCGGAACTTATCGTGAACGCAAAATATGGATTCTTGAAATTTTTGACAAAAACAATCCCGAACATATCGGCAGAGGCGAATGTGCGCCGTTACCCGATTTGAGTTGCGACTACAGCGCTGAATATGAGAAGGTTTTAACTGAATTTTGTGCTGAATTTGAAAAAACGGGAAAGATAGATTTTGAAAGATGGAGAAATTATTCTTCTTTGCTTTTCGGATTTGAAACAGCAATACTTCATTATGAATCAAATAGTTATAAACTATGGGATACTCCTTTTACGTGCGGAGCAAAAGGAATTGATATAAACGGGCTTATCTGGATGGGCGACTACGAAGATATGTTTCAACAAGTTGAAAACAAGATCAATACGGGATTCAACTGTATCAAAATCAAAATCGGCGCCATCGGTTTTGAAGACGAACTCCGCCTGTTACGGTATATCCGGACAAATTTTACCGATAAAGACTTAATAATCAGATTAGATGCGAACGGAAGTTTTCCGGCGGCGGAGGCTTTGGATAAACTAAAACGATTGTCGGATTTTGATATTCATTCCATCGAACAGCCCATACAAGCAGGGCATTGGGACGAAATGGCAAAATTATGCGACACATCGCCGATACCTGTTGCTTTAGACGAGGATTTGATTGGAATTAATGACTTTTCAACGAAAAAAGAGTTAATGAAAGTGATTCATCCACAGTACATTATCATAAAACCGTCTCTACACGGGGGTATTTTTGGCGGCAATGAATGGATTCAAATTGCCGAATCCGAACATGTAGGCTGGTGGATTACGTCCGCGCTCGAATCGAATATCGGATTAAACTGCATTTCACAATGGTGCGCCACCTTCGATAACCCGCTGCATCAGGGTTTGGGAACGGGCGCGCTTTATCACAATAATTTTGAATTTCCGCTTCATATCGAAAACGGAAAACTTTGGTGTAATTTTTTATAGTTCAAGGTTTAAGGTTCAAGATTCAAAGTTTAAGGTTTAAAGTTCAAGGTTATGATTTATGACAGGATTATGATTGAGGGTTGCGTTTATCGGTCTGATGATTTTAGAAACGATATAATTCCCTCATTTGTAAATAAATCAGACTTCCATTTGCAATTGTTTCAATTTTTGAAAGAATGGTTTTCGGAGGCTCCGACGGTAACGGTGAAAACGTCCGGCTCGACAGGGACGCCTAAACAGTTGCAGGTATCCAGGCAAAAGATGATAAACAGCGCGACTTTGACCTGTAATTTTCTGCATTTGAAATACGGCGACAAGGCTTTGCTCTGTTTGCCGCTTGATTATATTGCCGGTAAGATGATGGTAGTCAGGGCAATCGTTGCCGAACTTGATTTATTTGCCGTGCAACCGGACGGAAATCCGCTTGACAGTTTTAATCATTTTTCCTTTGATTTTGCGGCAATGATACCGTTACAGGTTTATAACTCGCTGGATAACAATCCAAAACAGTTAGAAAATATCAAAAACGTGTTGATTGGAGGAGGTGCGATTGATTCGCAACTGGAGGAACGGCTTCAACCTTTTACCAACAATTTCTACGCTTCTTACGGAATGACCGAAACGCTTTCGCATATCGCACTTCGCAAACTCAACGGAAAAGATAAATCTCCTTACTATAAGCCTTTTGATTCCGTAAAACTCACTTTGGATAAAGATAATTCCCTGATTATTAATGCGCCGCTTGTTGCGGATAATATTTTATATACCCACGATGTTGCAGAAATTTTTACGGATGGCAGTTTTCAAATTATCGGACGAAAGGACAATATTATCAATTCCGGCGGAATAAAAATTCAGCCGGAGGTCATAGAAAAAATGCTTACTCCTTTGATAGATAATCCTTTCGCCATTACTTCCCTGCCCGACGAAAAATTGGGAGAAGCCGTTGTACTGGTAACTGAAAAACAAATAGGCAAGTCCCTGTTAAAAGACTTGCCTAAGTATTGTCAACCTCGCAAAATTATTGTTTTAGATAAAATTCCGATGACGGAAACCGGAAAAATCAAACGCAAGGAATTGCAGGATTTACTTCGTCTTAATCACTTTCTTCGTCCATCCCGAACTGCCTGAGATAATGAGTATTCCGGGAGGATAATTCGTGGTAATCCGCGAAACATTCTGTCCCGTTTTGGAGAACCGATCAATCAGGGAACCCGTGATGGAATAAACGCTTACTGTCTCATTTTCAGCGGTATTATCTATAATAAGTTTATTTAACGATATATACGCTTCTGCATTAGACGCCCGGATAATTTCATTGGCAACCTTATCGCCATCGTCTCCACCGTTTCCGTCGTCGTTACCTTCATCAATGTTGCCATCATCTCCGCCGTTTCCGTCGTCATTACCTTCATCAATGTTTCCATCGTCTCCACCGTTTCCGTCGTCATTACCTTCGTCAATGTTGCCATCGTCTCCGCCGTCGCCGTCTTCTCCGTTGCCATCATCAATGGTACCGTCATCACCACCGTCACCTTCTTCGCTGTTTCCTTTAACAATAATTCCATTGTCAAGCACATCCATTAATTGACTTTGGCTTCTTGATCCGGTAGAGAAACCATAGGACTTATGTACATCATTTGGATTTACCAAACAGAGTACCGGCAAATTAATAATTCCGGACGAACCTCTTAATTCCGGGAGGAAATACTCTCCTGTTTCATTCCCAAATAAAGAATACAAATCCCCATTCACAAACCATAAAATATAGGCGCTGTCAACCAAATGTTTCAATTCGCCCGTACCTAATAATTGCCTGACATTTGACGTGTACCAGCAAGTTGTCCTTCCCCAGCAGACAAAAATCTGTTTTTTCTGCGATGTTGCTGCCTCAATGGCACTTTGCTTATTCAAATACCATGTGTTATTTAATGTATCAATTTTTTGTTGTGCCTGAACACGAATACTTGATGCAAACAGCATCATACAAGCGATGATGCCTAAAGTGTATAATTTCTTCATATCATTTTTTCTCCTTTTTAATTAAAATTGCGGACAAAAGTAATGCATATATTTGATTTAATCAAAAAAATAAGCATAAAGTTTTCGGTTCTTTACGCTTATTAACATTTTTTATGTTTTCGGATTTTCTCCTGAAAAGGCATAAATAACTGTATATCCGTATATTATCTTCCTCTTGAACGGCTGCTTCGCGAACTTGCAGCAGTGGAACTGCGCCCATTACTGCTACGCGAACTGTTGCTTTTTACGGAAGAACCCGCATCATTGCTTCTGCTTCGTGTAGAAACACTTGATGATGAGCCTCTTGAAGTAGAACTGCGCGAACTGCTGCTGCTTACGGAAGAACCTGCACCATTGCTTCTGCTTCGTGTGGAAACGCTTGATGATGAACTCCTTGAAGCAGCAGTACGGGAGCTGCTGACTCCCGTACCTGAACTGCGAGTGGCATTACTGCTGCGCGATACGCCTGAATTATTCGAACTGCTGCGCGTTATCGGCGTACTGCGCGCCTTGTCATTATTGCCTGAAAAAGAGGAGGATTCACGCGAACTGCTGCCGGACGCCGATGGTCTTGACGCACGCGAACTGTTTGTTGTACTGCGGGCGCCTGTTGTTGCGCTACTGCGGTTTGTCGTGCTGCGGCTGCTTCCAACGCTTGAAGAACTTGAAGAACCCGCACGACTACTGGAGGAACTTCTGTTCACGGTAGTACTCCTTGAATTTCCGCTATTTCGCAAGGCTGTATTGGCGCTTGCCGAACGGTATTCGGCGCTTATGCGACCGTTACGCGTGTTCGTTGAGAAATTGCGACTCCGCGGACGACCGTTGTCTTGCGGCATGTAGCGGGGTTCTACCCAAACGCGATAGTTTTCGCGGGCACGGTAATAGCGCGTGTCGGTCATGTAGAAAATGGGAACCTGTCTGTAATTGTAGCAATAACTGCGATACAAACCTATATGGTTCCGGTTGTATCTCCATGGGTCTAATATGTTGTTTAACACTACTTTATACAATGAATAGAAATCGTAGTAACTGTACGCCACAGGCAAATACATGGTGCGTATCCAGCGACTTCCGTCCAGATAGTAAAACAACTGATTGAGAACATCATAATATATATTCAATTCGGGAATATAGTAAAATTCGGCATAATCATATCCCGAAGGACCCCAAGCCGGTTGAATATCTATATTGATACTGATATGAACCTGCGCTTCACTTTTGTTGACATTGAAAAATCCAACCATCAACCCTAAACTTAAGACTAAAATAAATCTTTTCATAGCTGTAATTTTTTAACTTGTTTATAATTCGGTTTAAAATCTCATTTGTCCTTTTGATAGAAAAACACTGATTCGGTTTAATGTAGCGCGTAAAAAATAATTTATTATCCTACATCAATTTTTATTTCCATAAAACGCCGTACCTTTGCACTCGCAAAACAGTAGAAATATTGTTTTTTCACACAGTAAAACCTTATCTCATAATAATTTTTAATTTTTAGTTTTTTAGTATTAACATGGAAGGATAGGCGTTGCGACAACGGTTATCCTTTTTGATGCGCACCGCGTAGCGTACTCCACCGGTAAAGTACTATTCCTTTTCAAGTCCAAAAGAGGCTATTTCTTTTCAGCGAAAATCCATTTTGCTTTTTATCTCCTTTTCTATCTGAAGCAGTTCCTGTTCAGCCTGTTGGCGTTTTTGACGACCTTCCTGCTGGATGGACAGTACGTTTTGGATGGTATCGAACAAATCGGTATTCACTTTTTTCAGCGTTTCCAGGTCAACCACGCTGCGTTCGTTTTCTTTGGCGATTTTCACCGACGTTGTTTTCAGTTTTTCGCTGTTTCGCCGTAGCATTTCGTTCGTAGCCTCGTTTACAGCGTGTTGTGCATCGGCTGCCTGTTGCGAATGAAGCAGACCGAGCGAAAGAATCATCTGATTTCTCCACAGCGGCAACGTATTCACAAGGCTTGACTGGATTCGTTCCATCAGCGTTGCGCTGTTGTTTTGCAGGATACGGATTTGAGACGCCAATTGCAACGAAATCATGCGGCTGATTCTCAAATCGTGCAGTTTTTTGTCGAAGCGGTGCGCCATGTCTTCCGGAACAGCGTCTTTTATCCCGGCCAGTTTTTCTTCGCCTGCCCGGATATACAGCGATAAATCCCTGAAATACTGTTCGTTTTGAGCATACAGATTGTCAAAAAGAATAACGTCTTTCGATAGCGTTTGATAATGTTTTTCCATTTGCACCTCCACCTGTTCCACGTTTCTTTCCACTTTTGAAAATTGGGATTTGATGTAGAATATTTTCTTTTTCAGGGAACGGAAATAGTCTATAAACCTATTTGTATTCAATGATTTGTCGAATGTTTTCAATTCGGCGACCAGTCCCGACAAAACATCCCCGACTTCGCCTATATCCTTGTTGCGGAGATTGTTCAGCACACTGTCGGAGAATGATACGATTTTCTGCTGAATATCAGAGCCGTACTGAATAATACTGCCCGGACTGCTTAAATCTATTTTCTGTTTATAATTTTCGACTGCCTGCTTTTCTTCCGGCGTAAGCGGATAATTTTCAGGAAGATGGGTGCCGTTTTCAATTTTAATGATTGAATTTTCCATAATTTATCGTTTTAATTTAATAATCCTTTTATTTTCAAACGGTTAAGATACGCTTCCGATTCGGCGTCCACATCTAAAATATCGGTTTGCAGGCGATTTTTCAATTCCTGCTCGAAAGCGCTGTTTGTCAGCGAGATCGTATGAAGTATTTGAGTTTTGGAAGCGGTGATTTCAGGCGAATCAATGCCTGAAATTTCCAGCGTTTTATACTGATTCAACAGTTTGGCTAACGTATCGGCATGGCGCAGGAAAAACAGTTCGCCGTCTTTTTCGTCTTTTTCCTGAATCATATCGGCTATGCGGCTCATTTTGTTCAACATACCTTTCATTTCGGAGTTGGAAATTTCTTTTTCCCAATATTTCAGTTCGGCAGCCAGCGTTTTCCGTTCAAAAATTTCGATTTGCGCATTGAGAATATTAATGAGCGGTTTTGTCTGATTTTTAGGAATATAGTCGAATTTAACTTTGCCGCCGTCAAAATCCATACTTAACGTACTGAACCGGTTTCCGGACGTAAAAGTCATGTCGTTGATTTGAGGATAGGGAAAATACGTGATATTTCCTTTTTTTCCGATGAAAATCAATCGGTTATCCGTTACAATGATATTGCCTGCCTCGTTCTTGAACGACGAAGAAACCATTTTATGCACATTTTCGTTTTCGAGCAGTATACCTGCCAGTTCCTCCAGAATTTCACCCGAAAATATTTGATTTTTAGTAAGTTTCTGCACCTGTTTCAATTTCATTTCCCGTAATTTTTCCGCGCTGTTTTCCGGCGATATGTTCTCGCGTTCCGCCGAAATCGAAATTTCTTTCAGTAAATCCGGTAGATTTGCCGCCGGATTCTGGTGAAGAATATTCAGAATGCTGAGAAAATCACGGATGACTTCCCGGGGTGTAAGAAACTCATCTGCAAGTGGCTTGTTATAAATTTCTTCCATAAAACGCTGAATATCCGCATCTGTGAAACGAATATCCGTCTGATAGTTAAAATCAAAAATCTGTTTCAAATTCTGAAGCAGTACAAATATTTCGCTGTGATTCAGCGGAATCAGGCGAATGACGGGCTGAGAATAGTCCCGAAGCGTGTCGGATTCAAAAATATTGACTTTCAGGCGTGTTTTCAGCGCCTCGTAACTGTAGAAACCCTTTGCGGCATCTTCCAGAACGTCGATCGTGGCGGCAATATTGAAAAACAAATGACCGGTTTTTCCCTGATAACAATCGTTATAGATGCTCAACAGTTTTTCGTAATTACGCTGCCTCATGCCGTTATTCACGATATTATACAGATTTACAGCCTCGTCCAGATTGATGACCAGCCCGCTGTAGCCGATGTTTACAAACAGCCGGCAAAGGCTTTTCAGCATGTCATAATAATTCCGGTCATTGATAATATCGCTGACTCCCAAATCCTTACGTGCTTCCATTTTGGCCGTATATTCTCCCCTGAGCCATTTCAGCGCATTTTTTTTCAATTCGTCGTCATTTTTCAAAAAACCTTCGTAATACCGAATAATTACCGTAGCAAAATCCAGCGCGCCCGAATCGGAAATTTTGTTCAGCGATTGCATAATTTCATTATGAATCAATGTATTATATTGTTCCTGACGTATTTCCGCGATGGAAATCTGATGCTGTTGGGCGACGGAAAAGAGTATGCTTTCGAGCCATTTTTCGAGCAAAACCGGCAACGCTCCGCCCTCCGGTTTGGTCTGAATGGAAAGATTATTCATGAGCGCCGCGTAGAGGGCTTGCCCTTTTCCGTCGTTGGAATAGAGGCGGATATGCGGCGTAAAATCCGCTTGCGCAACGACAAATTTCTGCTGCATCGCCAGCGTATTGAGCAGGTACAGCATGAATGACTTGCCCGATCCGAAATCGCCAATCCAGAATTTCATCATGCTGTGTCCGTTTTTCACGTCTTCCAGTGCGGCGAGCGTCGCTTCAATTTCTTTGGAACGTCCAACCGTGATGTGCTGTACGCCGATTTTCGGAACGACGCCGCTCGTCAGCGAATTGATAATGGCAGTAGCCTCCTTGGGTTTTATATTGAGCATTTTTTTATAATTTTTCCAAATATTCGCGATTCAGGACAAAGGAATTTTCGCTTTCCTCAATCAGCACGTCATCCAACTTTTCAAAGTATTTTTCATTGATTTTTTGAATCATGCTGCCGGAAAATAAGCCTTTTTCCAGTGCAAATTTATCAATTTCTTTTTTATTTAGCGCAAAATCGTTGTTTTGAAACAAAATAATCAGTTCGTTTTCGGGGTCGGACGATGTTACGGGCTGCAAAAAGACCGTTTTCTCTTCCGGCGCCGTTTCTTCGTCTTGCAGGTATTTTTCAAGCATTTGAGCCGTTTCCGAAAGTTCGGCTTTTTCTTCTTCGATGGATTCACGGTTTAATTCGATTTTACGCTTGGCGACGCCCAGCAGCAACAACGTATCCGCCTCGGCTTTGTTCCAATCCTTATTCCGTTTCAAATTGTTGCAAATCAGCCCGAAACGTTCTTCCATTCTTTTGTTTCCAAACAGGACGGGACGAATTTCCTTAGGAACAGTTTTATGGTGATAATTTTCTGATTTTGATGTTTCTACATTCAAATATTGAAGATAGGACAACAGCGAATACGTCCTGTCCCTGTCGGCTAAAAACTGATGCGCCGAAAAGAAAATTCTGCGGCATTCGGCTTCCACTTTTTCTATCGTCCCGAAATAAATTCTATTTTTTTGAAAGGAATCCCTTAACATACAGATGTTTTGATAAAACGCTTCAGGCTTTGAATAATCATAATTCATTGTTAGCCAATTGTATCGAGCCCTGCGAAAGACAGGAGACATGCAATAAACGAGTAATTTTTCATGCTCCGGAAATTCAAGATAACTATCTGATTTATACTTGATTAATTGTACAATATCATCGTTTTCATCGGATTTCGGAATATTTTCGTTATAAATTCCCATCCGGTTCAAAACAAACCATTCACAGGCTTTAAAATACCTATCAAAATCTTTAATTTTCAGATATTTGTCTTCTCTCTGCAACTCCCGGCGCATTTCGAGGTATAGCCTGACGGTTTCTCCAAAAATCGTTTTGTTATAGCAAAAAGAGCCTTGCCGGTATTCAAAGTTGTATTCTTGAAGGTGCCGACTCTCTTCCTTTTCAAGTTTGAATTTTCCAGATACAATTTTTACAGACTGATTTCCCAACCTTTTGAACCCCGAATCTTCTAAACCTTCAAAAAATCTGCCCGTAACAAAAAAGGCAATAACTAAAATAATGACGAAAAAAGTAGTTGTCCCCATTTTGAGAAAATTTTTCAGCCAAAGGTAAAAACAATTTTTCAATTTGCCAAATTTTTGTTTTACAGGTTGGTTTTTGGCAATATTCACTTTGAAGGGAAAAAATATGTTTGTACCCGTCATCTTTAATAGAAATTTCCGTCTTTCGCGCAATTCCTGTTTTTTCCCCAAAAAAACAGCCGCATTTCATTCATAAAAACCGCCAAATACAAAAAAAACTTGAAAAAAATTTTTTGTATTCAAAAATGTTCGTATCTTTGCACCCCAAATTAAACAAAAAGACAATAAAAAATAAAGAATAAAATAGTAGAAAAATGCCTACAATTCAACAGTTAGTAAGAAAAGGAAGAGAGACTTTGGTGGTCAAAGGCAAGTCTCCTGCGTTGGATGCTTGTCCGCAAAGACGCGGCGTATGCGTACGTGTTTACACGACGACGCCCAAGAAGCCCAATTCTGCGATGCGCAAGGTGGCGCGCGTTCGTCTGACGAACCACAAGGAGGTGAACTCCTACATTCCGGGCGAAGGACACAACTTGCAGGAACACTCAATCGTACTGGTGCGCGGCGGTCGCGTGAAAGACCTTCCGGGCGTGCGCTATCATATTGTACGCGGTACATTAGATACGGCAGGCGTCGCAAGCCGCACGCAGCGCCGTTCAAAATATGGAGCAAAACGTCCGAAACCGGGACAGGCAGCAGCCGCAGCAGCGAAAGGGAAAAAGAAATAAACCGCAAGGTAAATAACAAACAGCGAGAGAATTAACATATTATACATTTATAAATCTGTTTAAGTTTATTTGGAAAATTGATTTTTGAAAGAGTGATGATGAAAAGGTTGAGTAAATGATTCGGAGGAACCGTTGAAGACAGAATAAATCAGCAGCCAAACAGAACAAGAACATAATTTTGAGACAAAATGAGAAAGATAAAGCCAAAAAAACGCCAGATTTTACCGGATCCGGTGTTCGGTGATACAAGGGTTACGAGGTTTGTGAACCATTTGATGTACGATGGTAAGAAAAATACCGCGTTCGAGATTTTCTATACGGCGCTGGACACCGTGAAGAAAAAACTGCCCAACGAAGAAAAGTCGGCGCTGGAAATATGGAGAGCCGCCCTGGAAAATATAACTCCTCAGATAGAAGTGAAGTCTCGCCGCGTGGGTGGGGCTACCTTCCAGGTTCCTACAGAAATCCGTCCGGATAGAAAGGAATCCATTTCAATGAAAAATTTAATAGAATATGCCCGTAAACGTGGAGGAAAATCCATGTCGGACAAACTGTGTTCCGAGATTGTTGATGCGTTCAACAATCAGGGCGGAGCATTCAAACGAAAAGAAGACATGCACAGAATGGCGGAAGCAAACCGTGCATTTGCTTATTTCCGTTTCTAATTCAATCAAAATGAGTAAAACAGACGAAATATTAAATTATACAAGAAACATCGGCATCATGGCGCACATTGATGCCGGCAAAACTACGACTTCGGAGCGCGTCCTCTACTACACGGGGCTTACCCACAAGATAGGCGAGGTGCACGACGGAGCGGCTACGATGGACTGGATGGACCAGGAGCAGGAGCGGGGTATCACCATTACTTCCGCGGCTACTACGGCATTCTGGAATTACAACAATCAGAAATATAAAATTAATTTGATAGATACCCCGGGACACGTGGACTTCACGATAGAAGTGGAACGTTCACTCAGAGTCCTGGACGGAGCAGTGGCTGCTTTTTGCGCCGTTGGCGGCGTGGAGCCACAGTCGGAAACTGTCTGGAGACAGGCAGACCGCTACAATGTACCCCGCATCGGTTACGTGAACAAAATGGACCGTTCGGGCGCCAACTTTTTTGAAGTCGTCCGTCAGGTGCACGATGTGCTTGGCGCAACTCCGTGTCCGATACAGATACCCATCGGGGCGGAAGAAAAATTTAAGGGCGTGGTGGACTTGGTCACCATGAAAGCCATTTACTGGCACGACGAGACGATGGGAGCCGAATACAGCACGGAAGAAATTTCCGCCGATTTGCTCGAGGAAGCGCAGGAATGGCGCGAAAAAATGCTCGAAGTCATAGCCGAATGTGATGACGCGCTGATGGAAAAATATTTTGACGACCCGTCCGCCATCACGGCAGACGATATCAGAGCCGCTATCCGCAAGGGAACGCTGGCAATGAAGATTAATCCGATGATTTGCGGTTCGTCTTTCAAAAACAAAGGCGTTCAGACATTGCTCGACGCCGTTTGCGCCTATTTGCCGAGTCCGGAAGACACGCCCGCCATCGAAGGGCAAGACCCCGACCGTCCCGACAGAGTCATCACGCGCAAACCGGTTCCCGAAGAGCCGCTCACAGCTTTGGCGTTCAAGATTGCCACAGACCCCTACGTGGGGCGTTTGTGCTTCTTCCGCGTCTATGCAGGCGAAATGAATGCCGGATCATACGTTTATAACCCGCGTACGGGCAAAAAAGAACGGATTTCCAGACTTTTCCAGATGCATTCCAACAAACAGAATCCGATGGAAAAGATTGGTTGCGGCGACATTGGCGCGGCGGTAGGGTTCAAGGATATTCGTACAGGCGATACGCTTTGCAGTGAAAATCACCACATTGTACTCGAATCCATGGATTTCCCCGATCCCGTAATCGGTATTGCCATCGAGCCTAAAACGCAAAAGGATTTGGATAAACTCGGAACGGGACTTTCCAAACTGGCGGAAGAAGACCCGTCGTTCCGCGTTGAGAGCAACGAGGAAACCGGTCAGACGATTATTCGCGGTATGGGTGAACTCCACCTCGAAATCATCATCGAGCGTTTGCGTCGCGAATTTAAGGTGGAATGCAACCAGGGACGACCGCTCGTTTCCTACAAGGAGGCTATTACCCAGACAGTTAATTTACGCGAAGTTTACAAGAAACAGACCGGCGGTCGCGGAAAGTTCGCGGATATTATCGTGAGCGTAGGTCCTGCAGATGAAGGATTTGAGGAGCGTCTGCAATTCGTGGACGAAGTCAAGGGCGGAAATATTCCGAAAGAATTTATTCCGTCGGTTCAGGCAGGATTCAGCAAGGCGATGAACAACGGCGTGCTGGCAGGATTCACGCTCGAAAAACTGAAAGTCGTGCTGAAAGACGGTTCCTATCACCCGGTTGATTCAGACCAACTTTCTTTTGAAATATGTGCTATTCAGGCATTTAAAAATGCGTGTTTGAAAGCATCGCCCGTGTTGAAGGAGCCGATCATGAAGATAGAAGTCGTAACGCCGGAAGAAAATATGGGCGATGTCATCGGCGACCTGAACAAGCGTCGCGGACAGGTGGAAGGAATGGAATCGAGCCGTGCCGGAGCGCGTATTGTGAAGGCAAGAGTGCCGCTGGCTGAGACGTTCGGATACGTAACCGCCCTGAGAACGATTACTTCGGGACGCGCTACTTCTTCGATGCAATTTTCTCATTACGAGCAGGTTTCATCTTCGATAGCCAAACAGGTGTTGACGGAAATGCAGGGACGTGTGGATTTGATAAAATAATTAAAGAAAAAATAAATATGAGCCAAAAAATCAGAATTAAACTAAAATCTTACGATTACTCGCTGGTGGACAGATCATCGGAGAAAATCGTCAAGACGGTAAAGTCCACCGGTGCGGTGGTTAGCGGTCCGATTCCGTTGCCGACGCACAAGCGTATCTTTACGGTAAATCGCTCAACTTTTGTAAACAAGAAATCTCGCGAACAGTTCGAGCTTTCGGCTTATAAAAGGTTGATAGACATATACAGTTCGACCCCGAAAACGGTTGATGCGTTGATGAAACTGGAACTTCCGAGCGGAGTTGAAGTGGAAATAAAGGTATAAAAGAGTTGAGGATTTGAAGATTTGAAAATTCAATGGTTAATATTCAAATTCTCAAATTTTCAAATAAAAAATTGAATTTAAGGAATTTAATAATAAAAAAAATAAAGAAATGCCGGGATTATTAGGAAAAAAAATCGGAATGACATCCGTTTTCAGCGCCGAGGGCAGAAACCTGCCATGCACTGTTATAGAAGTTGGTCCTTGTGTGGTTACCCAGTTAAAAACCGCTGAAAAAGACGGTTATAAGGCAGTTCAGTTAGGCTTCCAGGAAAAAAAGGAGAAGCATACGACAAAGCCCGAAGCAGGCCATTTCAAGAAAGCGGGCGTAGCCCCGCAAAAATACTTGGCCGAGTTCAAGAATTTTGAGTCCGAGTACAAACTTGGAGATGTAATTACCGCCGATTTGCTGAACGACTCCCAATACGTGGACGTCATCGGCACCTCGAAAGGTAAAGGATTTCAGGGTGTTATGAAACGCCACGGATTCGGCGGAGTAGGTGAAATAACGCACGGTCAGAGCGACCGCCAGCGCAAGCCGGGAAGTATCGGCGCCTGTTCGTATCCTGCCAAAGTGTTTAAAGGCACGCGAATGGCGGGACAGATGGGCAACGTGCGCGTAACGGTGCAAAACCTGGAAGTGATTAAAGTATTGCCGGAACAAAACATTTTGATGGTCAAAGGTTCTGTTCCCGGAGCAAAAGGTTCAATCTTATTAATAGAAATGTAATGGAACTAAGCGTAATAAATAAAAAAGGAGAAGAAACCGGAAAAAAGGTGACGCTCAGCGACGAGGTTTTTGGAATTGAACCGAATGACCACGCAATCTATCTTGACGTGAAGCACTACATGGCAAATCAACGTCAGGGAACGCATAAATCGAAGGAAAGAAGCGAAGTTTCGGGCAGCACCCGCAAACTCATTCGCCAGAAAGGCGGCGGCGGCGCCCGCCGGGGAGATATAAACTCGCCCGTACTGGTGGGCGGCGGCAGGGTTTTCGGACCGAAACCGCGCGATTACAGTTTCAAACTGAACAAAAAAGTAAAGGCGCTGGCTCGCAAATCCGCGCTTTCCTACAAGGCGCAGGCTAACGAAATCACAGTCATTGAGGATTTTACGATGGATGCGCCGAAGACTAAAGAATTTCTGACTTTCGTGAAGGATTTGAAACTGGACGGTAAAAAAGTGCTGCTGGTTTTGGCGGAAGGAGACAAGGCGATTTATCTGTCGGCTCGCAACGTGCAAACGGCGGAAATCATCAAGGCAAGCGACTTGAATACATACAAAGTGCTGGACGCCAACAATCTGTTATTGACGGAAAGTTCGGTATCCATCATCGAAAACATTTTAAAGGCATAAGGAGGGAACACAAAATGAGTATCATTATCAAACCCATTGTCACGGAAAAACTGACAAAGATTACGGATAAAAAACCGAACAGAGTAGGGTTCAGAGTTCAGCCTGACGCGAATAAACTGGAAATCAGGAAAGCCGTGGAAGAGTTGTACAATGTTGTGGTGGAAGACGTGAATACGATGTACTTTCCGGGCAAGCGAAAAAGTCGCTATACGAAATCGGGCGTCGTCAGCGGTCGCCAAACGGCATTCAAAAAAGCAATCGTAACATTAAAGGAAGGCGATACAATTGACTTCTTCAGTAATATTTAAAGAAAAGAGATGGGAATACGCAAATTAAAGCCCACAACCCCGGGGCAAAGACACAAGATTATCGGTGCATTTGATAATATCACTGCAAGTACACCGGAAAAATCTCTTGTAACAGGTAAAAAAAGCACAGGCGGTCGCAACAACACCGGAAAGATGACCATGCGTTACATGGGTGGCGGTCACAAGCGCAAATACAGATTTATTGATTTCAAGAGAAGCAAAGATGGCATTCCTGCAACAGTGAAAACCATAGAGTACGATCCGAATCGTACCTCGCGTATCGCGCTGTTGTATTACGCCGACGGAGAAAAGAGTTACATCGTGGCTCCCAACGGCTTGCAGGTCGGTCAAACAGTGATGTCGGGCAGCGGAGCAGCGCCCGAAATAGGAAACACGTTACAGATGCAGGACATCCCTGTCGGTACGATTATTCACAACATAGAACTCCGTCCCGGTCAGGGAGCCAAATTGGTACGCTCGGCAGGCGCATTCGCCCAGCTGACGTCGCGGGAAGGAACCTATGCCGTGATCAAGATGCCTTCAGGCGAAACCAGGAAGATTTTATCAGCCTGCAAAGCGACAATAGGAAGCGTGGGCAATTCAGACCACGCATTGGAGAAATCAGGAAAAGCCGGTCGTTCGAGATGGCTCGGACGCCGTCCCAGAAACCGCGGAGTCGTTATGAACCCGGTTGACCACCCGATGGGCGGTGGCGAAGGACGCGCTTCGGGAGGACATCCCCGTTCGCGCAAGGGCTTGTATGCCAAGGGTTTGAAGACAAGAGCCCCGAAGAAATCCTCGAACCGTTACATCATCGAAAGAAGGAAAAAGTAAAAACTGATTAATTGACAAGAAAACTATGAGTCGTTCATTAAAAAAAGGTCCGTACATCAATATAAAACTGGAAAAAAGAATTCTGGCGATGAATGAATCGGGCAAGAAAACAGTGTTAAAAACGTGGGCAAGAGCATCCATGATCTCACCGGATTTTGTGGGTCATACGATCGCGGTTCACAATGGAAATAAGTTCATTCCGGTATTCATTACCGAGAATATGGTAGGTCATAAGTTAGGGGAATTTTCGCCAACGCGCATATTCCGTGGACACGCAGGTAACAAGAAATAAAAAACAGAAACTATGGGTGCAAGAAAAAGGAAAGCAGCAGAGGAAAGAAAAGAAGCGTTGAAGAAGGTTTCTTTCGCAAAATTGAACAATGTTCCGAGTTCGCCGCGCAAGATGCGCTTGGTGGCGGACATGATTCGCGGCATGGAAGTGTTCCGCGCGCTCGGAGTGTTGAAATTCTCCAACAAGGAAGCAGCGGCAAAGGTGGAAAAACTGCTCCGTTCGGCAATTGCCAATTGGGAATTGAAGAACGAGCGGAAAGCGGAAACGGGCGAACTGTTCGTAACCGGAATAAGCGTGGATTGCTCGACGACGCTGAAACGCATGCGTCCCGCCCCGCAAGGACGCGGTTACAGGATACGCAAACGCTCGAATCACGTAACGCTGTTCGTGGATACCAAGGCGGCTGTTGCGAAAGAAGAAGAAAAGGAAACAATAAAAGAAAGTCAAAATTAATTGCAAAGATGGGACAAAAAGTAAATCCGATAAGTAATCGTTTAGGAATCATCCGCGGATGGGACTCCAATTGGTATGGCGGAAAGAATTACGGAGACATGTTGCTGGAAGACAGCAAAATACGTAATTATTTGAATACCCGTCTTGCAAAGGCAAGCGTGTCGCGCATCGTAATAGAACGTACATTGAAGCTGATCACCATCACCGTCTGTACGTCGCGTCCGGGTATGATCATCGGTAAGGCAGGCTCCGAAGTGGACAAACTGAAAGAGGAAATCAAGAAAATTACCGACAAGGAAGTGCAGATCAACATCTACGAAATCAAACGCCCCGAACTGGACGCCGTCATCGTGGCGACGAACATCGCGCACCAGCTCGAAGGAAAAATTGCCTACCGCCGCGCGGTGAAACAGGCAATTGCTTCGACCATGCGCATGGGAGCGGAAGGTATCAAGGTGCAGGTTTCGGGTCGTCTGAACGGCGCTGAAATGGCGCGTTCCGAAATGTACAAGGAAGGACGCACACCGTTGCACACGTTCCGCGCCGACATTGACTACGCTCTGGCTGAGGCGCTTACGAAAGTGGGACTGCTCGGCATCAAGGTATGGATATGCCGTGGCGAAGTGTATGAAAAAAGAGATCTGGCGCCTTCATTCTCGGCTACCAAAGATTTTGCACGCAAAAACGATGCTCCGAGAGGAGATCGCAGCGATAAACCCTTCAAGAGAAGAAGAGGCGGAGACAGAGATAGAGGCGGAGATCGCGGAGGCGACAGGGGCGAACGCCGCGAGAGAGTCGGTGACAGACCCGACAGAGGAGGCGATAGAAGAGACAGAAACGCAAGACCGAATCGTTAAACCATATAAAAGTAAGTAATTATGTTACAACCTAAAAAAGTAAAGTACAGAAGACCGATGAAAGGTCGTGCGAAGGGACTTGCTCAGCGAGGTAATCAGTTGGCTTTCGGTTCGTTCGGCATCAAGTCATTAGATACGAAATGGCTGACGGGACGCCAGTTGGAGGCAGCCCGTCAAGCCGTAACCAGATACATGCAACGTCAGGGACAGGTATGGATGAGGGTATTTCCCGACAAGCCCATCACCAAAAAACCCGCCGACGTGCGTATGGGTAAGGGAAAAGGAGACCCCGAAGGATTCGTGGCTCCGGTAACTCCGGGCAGAATCATCTTTGAAATAGACGGCGTATCCTTTGACATTGCCAAAGAAGCCTTGCGCCTTGCCGCACAGAAACTTCCGGTAACAACGAAGTTTATCGTGAGAAGAGAGTATGATATGAAAAACGAAAATGCGTAAAGATTATGAAGAAAGCAGAAATTAAGAGTCTGAGCGACAAGGAATTAAATGAAAGAATAGATGCCGATACGGTTGCCCTGACGCAGTTGAGAATCAATCACAGCATCAGCCCGCTGGACAATCCCGGAAGAATCAGGCAGTTACGCAAAACGATTGCCCGCGTAAAAACGGAAATACGTCAAAGAGAAATCAATAAAAAATGAACCGATGGAAGGGAGAAAAAGTTTAAGAAAAGAAAGAACAGGTATCGTGCTGAGCAACAAAATGGAAAAAAGCATTACGGTTGCGGTAAAATGGAAGGAAAAACACCCCATTTACGGAAAGTTCGTGAGTAAAACAAAAAAATATCACGCGCACGACGAGAAGAACGAGTGTAGCATCGGCGATACGGTAAAAATTATGGAAACCCGTCCGTTGAGTAAAACCAAAAGATGGCGGTTGGTTCAAATAATCGAAAAGGTCAAATAAGATGATACAGCAAGAGACAAGATTAATAGTGGCGGACAACAGCGGCGCAAAAGAAGCCCTTTGCATCCGCGTATTGGGCGGAACCCGCAGACGCTATGCCTCCGTAGGAGACATCATCGTGGTGAGCGTGAAAAACGTTCTTCCCGCCAGCGATATGAAAAAAGGCGCCGTTTCAAAGGCGATTATCGTGCGTACGAAGAAGGAAATACGCCGTCAGGATGGCTCTTACATCCGTTTTGACGACAACGCCTGCGTACTGTTGAATCAGGCAGGCGAAATACGCGGCAGCCGCATCTTCGGACCGGTAGCCCGCGAACTTCGCGCGACCAACATGAAAATAGTATCATTAGCGCCCGAAGTGCTTTAACAATGTAAAAAAATTATTACGATGAGTAAATTACACATTAAGAAAGGCGACATCGTCTATGTCAATACCGGCGAAGACCGCGGCAAGACAGGCAGAGTATTGAAAGTGCTTGTCGAAGAACAGCGCGCCATCGTCGAAGGCATCAATATGGTTACGAAACATGCGAAACCCAGCACGAAAAGTCCGCAGGGAGGACGCGAGAAACAGGAAGCATCCGTTCACATTTCCAACCTGAACCCGCTCGACCCGAAATCGGGCAAACCGACGCGCGTGGGACGCAAATTGGCAGCGGCGGGCAGCAAGAAAAAAGCCGAGAAATATGTACGTTACGCTAAAAAATCAGGGGAGGAATTGAAATAATGGCAATGACAGCATTAAAACAGGATTACCGGGAGCGCATCGTTCCCGCTCTGAAAAAGGAATTTGACTTCAAATCGGTCATGCAAGTGCCCGTATTGGAGAAAATCGTAGTGAATCAGGGATTGGGAATCGCTACAGCCGACAAGAAAATCATAGACGTCGCTATCGAGGAATTGACGACGATAACCGGTCAGAAAGCCGTAGCAACCTATTCAAAGAAGGATATTTCCAATTTCAAGTTGCGCCGCAAAATGCCGATCGGCGTGCGGGTAACGCTCCGGCACGAAAAAATGTACGAGTTTCTCGAAAGACTGGTGCGCGTGGCGCTGCCCCGTATCCGCGACTTCCGCGGAATCGAGGGAAAACTGGACGGACGCGGCAATTACACGCTTGGAATACAGGAACAAATCATCTTTCCCGAAATAAATATTGACAATATTACCAAAATATTGGGAATGAATATTACCTTTGTAACCTCTGCCAAGACGGACGAAGAAGGTTATGCACTCCTGAGAGAGTTTGGATTGCCCTTTAAAAACGCAAAAAAGAATTAAACTATGGCAAAAGAATCCATGAAGGCTCGCGAAGTGAAAAGAGCCAAATTAATTGCGAAATACGCAGCCAAAAGAGCGCAACTGAAAGCCGAAGGCAAATATGAAGAATTGCAGTCGCTTCCCAAAAACGCATCGCCCGTCCGTTTGCACAACCGTTGCAAAATCACCGGTCGTCCGAAAGGATACATGCGTCAGTTCGGTATCTCCCGTATCCAGTTCCGCGAAATGGCTTCGCAGGGATTGATTCCGGGCGTTAAAAAGGCAAGTTGGTAATTACTTTGATTTGAAGATTTGAAAATTTGAAGATTTGAAAGTTGAAAAAAATTTAAATATTGTCCGGGATGCCGGATCAATTTAATGGTAAAAAAAATATGACAGACCCTATTGCAGATTATTTAACACGATTGCGCAACGCAATCAAAGCGCAGCACCGAGTAGTGGAAGTGCCTGCGTCGAATTTGAAAAAAGAGATTACGAAAATTCTCTTTGACAAGGGCTACATACTTAATTTTAAGTTTGTGGACGAGGGACCGCAGGGCACCATCAAGGTCGCCCTGAAGTATGACCCTGTAAATAAAGTGAATGCGATCAAGAAACTCCAGCGAGTTTCCAGACCCGGTTTAAGAAGATACGCCGGTCATAAAGACCTTCCGCGCGTGCTGAACGGTTTGGGCATCGCCATCCTTTCCACCTCTCAAGGCGTGATGACCGACAAGGAAGCGCGCGACCTGAATATCGGCGGCGAAGTTTTATGTTACATCTATTAACGAGGAGGAAAAAAACATGTCAAGAATAGGAAAATTACCCATCAAAATTCCGTCGGGAGTCAATGTCTCCGAAAAAGACGGCGTGATAACCGTAAAGGGACCCAAAGGCGAATTGACGCAAAAAGTCAATCCCGACATCAAAGTAAAGGTAGAAGACGGTACGCTGACCGTTTCCAGACCGTCCGACAGCATCAGCCACCGCGCGCTGCACGGCTTGTACCGTTCATTGCTTAACAATATGGTTACAGGCGTATCCGACGGCTACAGGAAACAACTCGAACTCGTCGGCGTGGGCTATCGCGCGAGCAGTCAGGGACAGATTCTGGAACTTTCGCTGGGATTTACGCACAATATATATTTGGAACTTCCGGCTGACATCAAGCTGGAAACCAAAATGGAACGCAACAAAAACCCGCAAATCATCCTCGAATCCTCCGACAAGCAATTGCTCGGTCAGATATGCGCGAAAATCCGTTCATTCCGCATGCCCGAACCTTACAAAGGCAAGGGTATCAAGTTTGCGGGAGAAATAATCAGAAGAAAATCAGGTAAATCTGCGGCTAAATAAGCCTCGTAAATAAATATAATTATGGTACAGAAAGATGCAAGAAGATTAAAGATCAAGAAAAGTATTCGGGGTCGCGTTTCGGGAACGGCAGAACGTCCGCGTTTGACCGTGTTCCGCAGCAACAAGCAGATATACGCACAGGTAATCAACGACGTACAGGGCAAAACGCTCGCCTCGGCGTCGTCATTGAAGATCACCGACAAGGCGCCCAAAAAGGAAATTGCCGCCAAAGTCGGCGAAATGATTGCAAAAAATGCACAGGAAGCAGGTATTCAGGCTGTTGTGTTCGACAGAAACGGCTACCTCTATCACGGGAGAATTAAAGAACTGGCAGATGCCGCACGTAACGGTGGACTTAAATTTTAAAAAGCAATGGCAATAAACAACAGAATTAAATCAACGAACGATTTAGAGTTAGTAGATAAATTGGTAGCAATCAACCGCGTTACGAAAGTGACGAAAGGAGGACGCACGTTCACATTTGCCGCGATTGTCGTAGTCGGAAACGGAGACGGCATCATCGGCTGGGGGCTCGGAAAAGCGGGCGAAGTGACGACTGCCATTGAAAAGGGAGTAGAATCCGCGAAAAAGAATCTGGTGAAAATACCCGTTTACAAGGGTACCATTCCCCACGAACAGACCGGTAAGTTCGGCGGCGCACAAGTGTTATTGCGTCCGGCAACGCCAGGAACAGGCGTAAAAGCCGGTGGCGCCATGCGCGCCGTGCTCGAAAGCGTCGGCGTGAAAGACGTGCTCGCCAAATCCAAAGGCTCGTCCAATCCGCACAACCTTGTGAAGGCAACGTTTGCCGCATTGAACGAAATGAGAAGCCCGCTGATGGTGGCGCAGAACAGGGGAATATCGCTCGAAAAAGTATTTAAAGGTTAAAAATCAGGAGGAAAACAGATTATGGCAACCATCAAAATTACGCAGATAAAAAGCCGCATCGGCAGCCCGAAAGACCAGAAAAGAACGCTGGACGCACTTGGACTGACCAAAATGCACAAAACGGTTGAACACGAACGTACACCCGCAATCGAGGGAATGGTAAGAAAAGTGAGACATTTGGTTTCCGTTTCGGAATAATTAATCAAACGAGTAAAAAAACAAATAAAGATATGAATTTATCCAGTTTAAAACCAGCAGCAGGCGCAACAAAAACCCGTAAAAGAATCGGTCGCGGACCGGGCTCCGGCTTGGGCGGCACTTCCACAAGAGGTCATAAAGGCGCCAAGGCACGCTCGGGATACAAGCAAAAAACGGGCTTTGAAGGCGGTCAGATGCCGATGCAACGCCGTTTGCCGAAGTTTGGCTTCAAAAATATGAACCGTGTGGAATACAAGGCGATAAACCTCACTACACTCCAACAGTTGGCAGAAGAGAAAAATCTGTCGAAAATCGGATTGGAAGAATTGAGAAATGCAGGCTTCATTTCCAAATCGCAATTGGTGAAAATTCTTGCCAAGGGCGAACTGAAAGCGAAAGTGGACGTCGAAGCGCACGCTTTTTCCAAAACGGCAGAAGAGGCAATCAAAGCGACAGGTGGAACAGCAACAAAACTTTAAACAATTATGAGATTAATTGAAACAATAAAAAATATCTGGAAAATTGAAGATTTAAGGAAACGCATCCTTATCACCATCCTGTACGTAACAGTTTATCTGTTTGGTACATACGTGGTGCTTCCCGGTATTGATCCGAAAGACCTTACCGAATTGTCAAAACAGACGAGCGGCGGTTTGCTGGCTCTGATCGACATGTTTTCGGGAGGCGCATTCTCCAACGCTTCAATTTTTGCGCTCGGTATCATGCCCTACATCTCTGCTTCCATCGTGATGCAGTTGGCGGCAATCGTGATCCCGTCGTTCCAGAAAATGCAGCGCGAAGGCGAAAGCGGACGCCGGAAAATCAATCAGATAACCCGTTATCTGACGGTGATAATCCTGATCGTTCAAGGTTTTGCCTATTTGACCAACCTGGATATGCAGTTGCGTCAGGCAGGCGCTGCCATACCGGCGGGCATGTGGTTCAAAGTTTCGTCCCTCATCATCATGGCAGCCGGCAGTATGTTTGTGCTCTGGCTCGGCGAACGCATCACCGACAAGGGTATCGGCAACGGTATTTCATTCATCATTATGATCGGTATCATCAACCGCTTGCCGCAGGCGCTCATACAGGAATTTACTTCCCGTATTACGGAGCAGGCAGGAGGTTTGGTCATGTTTTTGGTCGAAATACTCTTCCTCTTGCTTGTCATCGCCGGCGCGATTATGCTGGTGCAGGGAACGCGGCGGGTACCGGTGCAGTATGCCAAAAGAATCGTCGGCAACAAGCAGTACGGCGGAGCGCGCCAGTATATCCCCATAAAAGTCAATGCAGCCAACGTGATGCCGATTATCTTTGCACAGGCTATCATGATGATTCCGATGACGCTTTGGGGGATGTTCAGCGGCGGACAGTCCGGTTTTTTGCAGGCATTTATGAACAATACCGGTTTCTGGTATAACTTCACCTTCTTCGTCATGATTCTTGCGTTTACGTATTTCTATACGGCAATAACCGTCAATCCGACGCAAATGGCGGATGACTTGAAAAGAAATAACGGCTTTATTCCCGGCGTCAAACCCGGAAAGGCTACCAAAGAATATTTGGATACCATCATGTCCAGAATCACGCTTCCGGGCGCCATATTTCTGGGACTTGTGGCTATTTTACCCGCATTTGCCCGTCTCGCCGGCGTCAGCCAGGGATTCTCGCAATTTTTTGGCGGAACCTCCCTGCTGATTATGGTAGGCGTTATTTTAGATACGTTGCAACAGGTGGAGAGCCATCTGTTGATGCGCCACTACGACGGACTTCTCAAATCCGGAAGGATCAAAGGACGTTCGGGAGCGGTTGCTGCATATTGACGAAAATGATTTTTCTCAAGACAGACGAAGAAATAGAATTGATGTACGCTGCCAACCAGCTGGTAGGCAAAACGCTCGGCGAACTCGCCAAAGTGATAAAACCGGGCGTTGATACCCTGCAACTGAATAATTTGGCGGATACATTCATCCGGGACCATGGAGCCGTCCCTGCTTTTCTCGGATATGAAGGCTTTCCGAAATCCATCTGCGCTTCGGTCAACGAAAACGTTGTGCACGGGATACCGTCGGAAAAGGTCATACTGAAAGAAGGCGACATAATCTCCATTGATATCGGAACTGTTTTGAACGGATTTGTCGGAGATTCTGCATATACATTTCCGGTGGGCGAAGTTTCGGAGGAAACAAAACGGTTGCTGCGAACAACCAAGGAATCGCTCTACGCCGGAATCGAACAGGCGAAAGTCGGAAACCGCGTCGGAGACGTCAGCAACGCCGTACAGTATTACTGCGAAAAGCGGCGTTACTCGGTGGTGCGCGAATTGGTCGGACACGGCTGCGGCAGGAAAATGCACGAGGAGCCGGAAGTGCCCAATTATGGACGCAAAGGCAATGGAGCGCTGTTGAAAAGCGGAATGTGCATCTGCATCGAGCCGATGATCAACCAGGGACAAAAGGAAGTGATCTTCGAGTCGGACAAATGGACGGTACGCACGCGCGACCGCAAACTGTCGGCGCACTTTGAACATTGCGTGGCGATACGACCCGGCGGAGCGCGTATTTTGTCGTCGTTCGACTATGTGGAAGCAGTGATTGGAAAGGATTTTTAAATTGATATATGGCTAAACAGGCAGCAATAGAACAGGACGGACTGATTATAGAAGCATTGTCGAATGCTATGTTCCGCGTAGAATTGGAGAATGGACACGAAATTACGGCACACATCTCCGGCAAGATGCGTATGCACTACATCAAGATTTTGCCCGGAGACAAGGTGAAAGTGGAAATGTCGCCCTACGACTTGTCAAAAGGGCGCATAGCGTTCAGATACAAATAGATAATATAAAAAAATAGATAGATATGAAAGTAAGAGCATCTTTGAAGAAACGTACGCCTGACTGCAAAATCGTCAGGAGAAAGGGACGTTTATACGTGATTAACAAGAAGAACCCGAAGTTTAAAGTACGTCAGGGCTAATTTGGTTCAAGGTTTAAAGTTTAAAATTAATAAAAAAAAGATAAACTATGGCTATAAGAATAGTAGGAGTTGATTTACCGCAGGACAAAAGAGGAGAAATAGCCCTCACGTATATATTCGGAATCGGTCGCAGCGCGTCCAATTCGATATTGAAAAAAGCCGGCGTGGACAGGGATATCAAAGTGAAAGACTGGACAGACGACCAGGCAGCAAAGATTCGCGAAGTAATCGGCGCGGAACACAAGGTGGAAGGAGACCTCCGCTCGGAAGTGCAACTGAACATCAAACGGCTGATGGACATCGGCTGCTATCGGGGCATACGTCACCGTATCGGGCTTCCCGTGAGAGGACAAAGTACGAAAAACAACGCCCGCACACGCCGTGGCAAGAAAAAAACCGTTGCAAACAAGAAAAAGGCTACTAAATAATCATTAAGTTATGGCAAAAAAAGCAATCGCAGCAAAAAAGAGAAAAGTTAAAGTGGACGCCTACGGACAAGCTCACGTGCACTCGTCTTTTAACAACATCATCATATCCCTCACCAACAGTGACGGACAAGTGATCAGTTGGTCATCAGCCGGAAAAATGAAATTCCGCAGTTCCAAGAAAAATACCCCGTATGCCGCCCAGATGGCAGCGCAGGATTGCGCCAAGATAGCGTACGATTTGGGCTTGCGCAAGGTAAAAGCCTACATCAAGGGACCGGGCAACGGTCGCGAATCGGCAATCCGCACCATCCACAGCGCCGGTATCGAAGTAACGGAAATCATAGACGTAACGCCGCTTCCGCACAACGGTTGCCGCCCGCCTAAAAGAAGAAGAGTATAAAAATTTAAAAGAAAAGATAATGGCAAGATATACAGGTCCAAAAACAAAAATTGCCCGTAAGTTCGGCGAAGCCATCTACGGCGCGGATAAGGTACTGTCAAAAAAGAATTATCCTCCCGGACAGCACGGCTTGAGCCGTCGCAAGAAAACATCCGAGTATGGCACGCAGTTGCGCGAAAAGCAAAAGGCGAAATATACGTACGGAGTGCTGGAGAGACAGTTCAGAAATCTCTTCGAGAAGGCGCAGCGTTCCAAGGGCATCACCGGCGAAGTGCTCCTGCAGTTGCTGGAAAGCCGGCTGGACAATACCGTGTTCCGCCTCGGACTGGCGCCCACGCGCGACGCAGCCCGCCAACTTGTTTCCCACCGCCATATCGTGGTGGACGGAAAGGTCGTAAACATACCGTCCTACACCGTGAAATCGGGTCAGTTGATTGGCGTGCGCGAACGCTCGAAGTCCCTGGAAGTCATCACGAACGCGCTGTCCGGATTCAACCACAGCAAATACCCGTGGATGGAATGGGATCCCGCAACACTGAGCGGAAAACTATTGCACCTGCCCGAAAGAGCAGATATTCCTGAAAACATCAAAGAACAATTAATCGTGGAGTTATACTCTAAATAACAGATTATGGCGATATTAGCATTCCAAAAGCCTGACAAGGTATATATGTTGGAGACGGATGATTTCTTCGGCAAGTTCGAATTTCGTCCCTTGGAGCCCGGCTATGGCATTACAATAGGTAATGCTTTGCGTCGTATTCTACTGTCTTCATTAGAAGGTTATGCCATTTCATCCATCAAGATTGACGGCGTGGAGCATGAATTTGCCACCATCCCCGGAGTGCTTGAAGATGTAACCAACATCATCCTCAACCTGAAACAGGTGCGTTTCAAACACGAAGGCGACGATGTGGAGGAAGTGAAAATAACCGTAAACGTTTCCAAAAAGGAAGTATTCAGAGCCGGAGATATTGACAAGCATCTGACGGGCGGATTTGAAATCCTCAACCCTGAACTCGAAATCTGTCACCTTTCGTCCGACACTTCGCTGCAAATGGAACTGACTATTAACAAGGGACGCGGCTACGTGCCCTCCGACGAGCATGTGCAAAGCCCCGACGTACGCGTCATTTCGATAGATTCCATCTACACGCCGATTCGCAACGTGAAATATACGGTAGATAATTACCGTGTGGAACAGAAAACGGACTACGAAAAACTGACGGTAGAAATCACTACCGACGGCTCCATCCATCCGAAAGAAGCCCTGAAAGAGGCTGCGAAGATATTGATTCACCACTTTCAACTCTTCTCCGACGACAAGATGGCTATTGAAACCGTTGATGTTGAAGTCAATGAGGAATTTGACGAGGAAGTGCTGCACATGCGCCAACTCCTGAAAACGAAACTTGCGGACATGGACTTGTCGGTTCGCGCTCTGAACTGCCTCAAAGCCGCCGACGTCGTTACGCTGGGAGACCTTGTGCACTACAACAAGAATGATCTGTTGAAATTCCGCAACTTCGGCAAAAAATCCCTCACCGAACTCGACGAACTGCTCGACGGATTGCACCTGTCATTCGGCATGGATATTTCAAAATATAAATTAGATATTGATTAACAATGAGACACAATAAGAAAATAAATCATTTAGGTCGTACCAGTTCGCACCGCGGAGCCATGCTTTCCAATATGGCGTCGTCGCTGATCAAGCATAAACGTATCTTTACGACCACCGCCAAAGCGAAGGCGCTTCGCAAATTCGTTGAACCGCTTATCAACAGAACAAAAGATGACACCGTCCATTCACGCCGTGTGGTTTTTTCGGAACTGCAGGACAAAGTGGCTGTAAAAGAACTGTTTTCAGTGGTATCTGAAAAAGTAGCCACCCGTCCCGGAGGTTATACCCGCATTTTGAAAACCGGAAACCGTCTGGGCGATAATGCGGCAATGTGCTTCATTGAATTGGTGGACTTCAACGAAAACATGCTGAAAGAAACCAAAAAAGCAACAACGAAAACCCGTCGCTCGCGCAAAAAAACAACTACTGCCGACGCAGAAACTGTCGCCGCTCCCGTCGCCGAAAAGAAGAAGACAAAGGCTAAGGAGAAGGCAGAAGACGCAGTCGTGGTAGAAAATGTGGAAAAGGCAGCCGAAAAAACCGTCGCCGAAGTACAGGACGTACAGGAAGAAGTACAGCCGGAAGTACCGCAGGACGACGCCGCAGAACAACCTGCCGACGAAGAACCCAAGGCTTAAAAACATTTTTTTTCCATAACATTACTGTGAAGGGGGTATCCGCTTGTGTGAAGCAGATACCTCTTTTTCTTGCCATGTTTAGCGCCTTCGGCGTAATTTCCCTCCCGTTTGCGCGGATTTGTAATCCATGCCGAACAACACGCCGACCGCCAATCCGCGCCGGCAGCAGGTCATCGTCATCCATAAAGCGATGACTTTTGTTTTTTTCTTCAAATTCCGTATTTTTGTATCGAATTTATGAACAAAAATCGTTACATCACGGAATTAATTGCGCAGGGAGAACACCGGCAACTGGATTTCAAATTTGAGGTCAGCGACAGCAAAAAAATCGCCAGAACCCTTGCTGCATTTGCCAATACCGACGGCGGAACGTTGCTAATCGGCGTGAAGGACAACGGTCATATCGCCGGTATTCAAAGCGAAGAGGAAGCGTATATGATTCAAGCGGCTGCGGAACTGTATTGCCGACCGGGAGTCGCCTTTAAAGTGAAGGAATGGAATATGGAGGGGAAAATTATTCTCGAAGTAAAAGTTACGAAAAGTGCTGTGAAACCTCATCAATCGCCGGATAAAGACGGCAATTATAAAACATATATCCGGATAAAAGATGAAAATATAGAGGCGCCGGAAATACTCGAAATGGCGTGGTTGAAAACTTCCGGCTTGAACGGAACGCATTTAAAAATCAGCCGTCCGGTGGAGAAACTTTTGAGATATTTGGATGTAAATCCCTATATTACAGTCAGTCAGTTCCGAAAAATCGCACGGATCAATTATTTCGCGGCGAAAAATATCCTGAGCGATTTATTAGCAATCAACGTTATCGGCTATCAACTGACAGACAGGAAAATCGTATATACCCTTCAAAACAAAGGAACGGGTTGAAAAAATAAATTATCGCGGTTTCCGATTGCGTTTCCGAAAAAAAATCATACCTTTGTGGTCATATTGTTAAAATCAAACACAATGACGGTATTCGAAATTACATGGACGGCTCACCCCGAAATCTTTACCATTTTCGGCAAGGAAATTCGCTGGTATGCCTTGGCGTTTGTCTTGGGCTTTATCATTGGTTACAAGATCGTTGAGCGAATGTGGAAAAACGAAAAGTTGAATCCCGCCTGGCTCGACCCGTTGCTGTATTATACGCTTGGAGGTACGGTTATCGGCGCTCGACTCGGGCATTGTCTTTTCTATGCACCTGATTATTACCTTGCTAACCCGATTGAGATTTTATTCGTTTGGGAAGGCGGTCTGGCGAGCCACGGCGGCGTGCTGGGCATCATCGTTGCCATCTACCTATACTCCAAATACGTTTCGCACAGAAGTATGTTGTGGGTGTTCGATAAATTGGTGGTTCCCACCGGTTTAGTGGCTGCATTTATCCGTCTGGGAAATCTGATGAATCATGAAATCTACGGACATCCGACCGGTTTGCCCTGGGGTTTCCGTTTCGTGGAAAACCTGCATAAGTGGCAGCAAGGCGCCGCACCCATCTTTTCAGCGCCCAGCCATCCGACGCAAATCTACGAGGCAATCTGTTATACCTTGACGTTCCTGTTGTGTATGTGGCTGTATTTCAAGAAAGAAGCGTGGAAAAAGGAAGGATTTATCTTTGGCGTTTTTATGATTTGCATTTTCACGGCGCGTTTCTTCATCGAATTTGTGAAAAACGATCAGGAAGCCTTTGAACAGGGTATGTTGCTGAATATGGGGCAGTTGCTGAGTATTCCGTTCATTTTGGCAGGAATTTTCTTCGTTTGGCGGGCGCAGAAAAACGGGGT
>JAITMT010000357.1 GCA_031277235.1 Tannerella sp. | reverse complement strand
CCGCCCTTCGGGCACCCCTCCGAGGAGTGGAATCCCTCCGGCGTAATGCTCCTTCATCAGACGTAATTCCCCTCCAGCGGACGCAATTCCCCTCCATCGGAGGGGTGGCGCGGAGCGGCGGGGTGGTTTCCGTTCTCCCGTTCACCCGTTCTCCCGTTCACCCGTTGTCCCCCAATCGCTTCGCTTCATTGGGGGTTATTCACGTTTATCTCCTTCGGAGATGCTTTCGCGCGTCCGAATGTCCTGAAAGGACGAATTTTGGCTCCGCCGATTTTCAATTCATAACCCCCAATGAAGCGAAGCGATTGGGGGTGATTTTCTGAATTTCTTTATCTCTCCGCCTCCGCCTCCGCCTCCGCCTCTGCCTCCGCCTCCGCCTCCGCCTCTGCCTCCGCCTCCGCCTCCGCCTCTGCCTCCGCCTTCTCCCCCAAATCTTAACCCACTACACTCTACACACTAAACTCCCCTCCTCCCCTCTCCACAAAAGGGAAAAAACACTATAACCCCTTGTAGTTCATCCGGTAGTGGCACAGGGCGCTACGTCTCTGCACATCGGCGCTTGCCTGCAATTTTGAATTGTAATATATTGATATTCAATAAAATAGAAAAAAAAGATAAAAAAAATGTAAAAAAATGCAATTTTTTTGTTAAAAAATTTTGTCATGTCATTTTTATGTATTTACTTTGCGCATGGCTTAATGATGGAAGAAAAGATGTTTGACGCTGTTATTCAGGATGTTAAGTGTTTTGAAACTGTTTTAGGGATACATTTGGGGAGTAAAATTTTTTTTATGATGAATTTATTAATTACTAAATATATACGTTTTATGAGAAAAAAAGTACTATTGATGTGGGTGTGTGCAGTGTTTATATCGCTGCTGTACACCAATGGCATTTCGGCGCAGATAGGTGTTCTGCTGCCGCCTAAAGAGCACGTTCATACCGATGAATGCGGACAGGAAGCGAGTCCCGAACAACAGGCTGCAATCCGTAAAGTTTACGAAGATTACTTGAAGGAGAGGGCAGCCAATCAAGGACAGGTTACGCTAAGGAGAGGAGATATATCCAATCCGGACCCGACCCCTGGTGACAGAGACTTGATTCACGGTCCCGAAGACGTAAGTGTCGTTTTTGGAGCCGGTGAATCTTCTGTAGTAACAGATAGAATAGTAAGATGGCCCGCAGACCATACTACGCCTTTTCCGCCCAATGACGATCCGGTAAATGGTAGTGTTCCTGTCGGAACGCCTCCGGCGTTGGCGACTGTAGGCGGCATTACTTATCCGAGTTCTATTATGATTGGCAGCGAGTATTCAAAAAATGCCGTTGTCGGTATTTATGATAATATGGGATTAGCTGCCGGTAAACTATTTAATATACGGTTAGAGACCGGTACATCTAATCAAAATAATCCTATAAATACATCTCGTTGGGATCCTGATAACGGTATGGTAAATTATACTGCCTATGGAGGTTTCGTTGATGTAAATGGTGCTTCGTTTCCTTCCCCTGGTTTTACCATTGATGCAAGTGATACAATTGACAACAGTTCCGGCCTTGATGCGATGTTATATACTACTACTAATGGTACTTATATTTCACGAATAACACCCATTCCTTTTGCTACTAACAATAGGATGGAATTTTTTAATGGTACATCGTATGAACCACCAAGTGTCATTATGGCATATCTTAACCCAAGTACTACCCCGGTCACCGTCACTTCTACAGCTATAACTTACAGTGGTACTACTTATCTTGCTGCTATATTAAAGCCTTATTACCAGGCAGACAGTATGAAATTCTTTGTTCCTGTATACAATCATATTTCAATGGGAACGAATGCCGTATGGGACGGGACGGATGTATATTCCAATGCTTATCCTTCTACTCCTCCCCTCTATATTCCTACCACTACAGACTGGCCTGCTTCCGTAGTGAATCAATTTAATTTTTGGTTTGATGTTGCTACAGGGGATACCATCTATACGGCAACTCAAAATAAAGACGGTAAAAAAGATAATACTAAAAGTTTGCTTTATAAAATACCAACCGCGACATCCTCACAACCTTTTGAAGATGAACTTGCCAAACCTGAGACCGAATATATTCGACCAACCACAGTATTGGTCTCAGGCGTTAATGACTTAACCCAAATAAAGGTTGGTGATGTTGAATGGTATGCTGCTTTTTTTGCTTCCAGACATATTAAGGATACAATAGTAGGACCTTTCTATTATGCGCCCACAGAAGTCTCATCCGAGAGCTATCAAAGTCGCTGCAATCATTTTACCGGTTGGGCAAGTTATACAAGGAGTATTGTAGATTTTGATACAATTGCTTATGGAACTCATGGCTCCGGCAGATTTGTTGACGCAGCAGTTCGTATATTGGACAATTCCGATGTATACGTTGGTGATCATACCACAACCCCTGGTGACGGTGTTCTTGATCTTTCGGCGACACCATACTCTCCTTCTACTGCGGGTCCTGATGAAACCGATGTTTTGCTTGTTTTACCGGGTATAGCGAACACTAATGGAAGATCCAATTTCCGTTTGAAAATTGAGGATAATGCTTACATGTTCCATCTGCAGGATAGCGGGGCTTATGTTTACCAGCCAAACGTAAACAATCCCCTACTGGACGGTTATCTGTACAGTGAATCATTAACATTACCGGGAGATCCGGAAAGTCCGGGTGCTCCTTTTCCCGACAATACCGTCCCGACAGGACAGGACTTTGCAAATATCTGGCTTTCCGGCGGAACGCAGAAATACACCGAAGTGGAAGGCTTGAACTGGGCGTATGGACATCCGCGCGAACCGCTTACATTAACGGATAATGTTACCAACAGCGCAGACCCGACGTTATGGATGCCTTATTCCCAAACCTATGGTTCGGTATATGGCGTACATGGCAATTACAACGGACATACCAGTATTCATACCAGAACAGTGGACGGTAACGATACGACGAATATCATCGAAATCGGAGGGGCAACTGCCAATCAGGATTTCTTTAAGATATATTCGAGCGGCATGTTGAAAAACTTCCGCGACGGCGTTGGTAGCGCTAATACATACACTGATTCCATCACCCTGGGCGTTGAAGGAATTGATGACAGCAATACCACCGGAACCGGCGTGTTGACAGCTCCCGGCTTCTTTTTAAGCAATGACACGGCATTATACATTATTAATGATGGAGACGGAGATGGGAGTTATCATTATAACATGGGTATCCGTTTCAATAAGGCAGGCGTTGACAGCGTCAATTTTGCAATAGCAAATCCCGAAGATGACGGTACAGGTGATTTGCATATTCAGGCAGTCAGTTTTATAAGATTCATGGAAGCAGATACAGTGAATTTTACCCTTGTTAAAGATAATGAAATCAAAGTGTTGTCTGACCAGGGTTCTATTTTGATAGAGAAAAATCTGAAGTTTGCCAATGCCGATACTGCCCATTTGACATTCTGGGCAAAAGGACTTGCAGGGGATGGACGCCAGAGTACGGAATCCATGTTTGAATCTGCGGAACGCAGCGGCGCCCTGAAAATCGGTGAAAGTGTAACTGTTTCCTACGACGGTGGTACGAGCGACGGTAGCGGCAGCGGATTATTCTTGATGCGTTCCGATAACGACGACGTGCTGATCGGCGGCAATTTGGCTTATGAAAATACATACGCAACGGACGAAAGCAGCGAATCCATGATTCAGGCGGGACAGGACATTTATATAGCGGGAACGACGACCTATACGTCAAAGGGACCGCGCTCCATTCTGTTTGAATCGCTGAATACCTCCCGCTACGGCGATACGGTATCCATCACAAAGACCGACCTTCCGGCAGGCGATATTACATTCAAAGCTGGTTATACGGATCCTGTCTGGGTTTTCAGCGAAACGGCTGATTTGGCGGATATATTTTATAATACTCCAACCAATGGTGTAGCAAATCTCCCGAGAAATTATGCCAACCGCGCAGGAGGCAGCATAGGCGCAGACTTATGGTTCCAGGGACCGGTTAAGGTGGACTTGTCGGCGTTTACTACGATTCCCGACACGGTATCCACAAATTTCCGTGCATTCAAGTCCATCTATTTTGATGACAGTGTTACCATAACACGTACCCAAGCCGGCACCTCGACAAGCAGTCCCATCAACGTCTTTGCCGAAACCGGCAACGTGGAAGCAATTGGAGGTAAAGGATTCAATATTACAGTCGGTGCTGATTCTGCCAAAATCACGATACAGGCAGGCAATCAATTATTGGGCAATAATCCCATCTGTTTAGCGCCGACTCAATTCAATGCTTGGAAAACAGCAGAAGACGCGGAAGCAAAATTTGATGGCAATATTCTGTTCAATCATGCGTTGAATCTGACGAGCGAAGGAACAGGTGATTTCCTGATGTCTGCAGCACGCGATATTGAAACGCAGGAACTGGGTCCGGTAACGATTGCTTACAATATACCTGTAGCACCTTTTTCACCGGCAGTAACTCCGGAGATGAATCCGGGCGATGTAACGCTGACAGCCGGTCGCCATATGGAAACACATGCCCCCATAAATATTTCCTATGAACAGACCGAAAATACGGCAAATATTTTGCTTCAGGCAGGACGTCTTGACAATGCTACCTATACGTGCGCTGATGATCTCTGCAAGGAGCATGAAGCAGCAACGGTGCCGCAAGCAGATTTGGTGGCTGCTACTCCCAATAATATTTCTCACGAAGGTAGCGGAAACGGCAGTATTTTTGCCTTCGATTCGATTAATCTTGTTTATCCGGGTGTGGGAAGCGTTAAGTTGAGCGCCCTGAACGGCGACATCGTAACCGATCCGTATCTTCACGGAGCCGGCTATCGGGTTGGTGCACCGCTTATCATCAACCATTCGGAAGGCGAGGGTGTAGCACGTTTGGAGGCAATTGACATTAAACTGCACGACATCTTCGTGTATGATGCAGGTTTGACAGCAGCCGGACTTAATCTCAAAAACGGTCAGTTGCAGATGGCAGCATTCGACTCCATTCTTACCAGAAATATCAGTTACGTCAATAAGACCGACACCGGAAGCGTATTTATCACGACAGCGAAATACAAGGCAGGCTGTACGGGCACTTACGATTGTGAAAACGACAGAGGTGGCATCCACCAGGGACACATCGTACTGGGCTACGGTGCAGACGGCAACAAAGACAATCTGAATGACAGCATCATTTTTGACTACCGTACCAACCCCAGCCTGACAGGCGGCAATGTCCACATTCTCGCAGGCTTTGAAGGTTTTGACAAGAATACTGTTAACAAGGGTTACGGCGGAAATATCACGTTTGACTATATGGAATTTTATATGTCACCGGGTACTCCGAATAGCGGTAACGCAGGCGGCTACACGGAAATCCTTACGCCGAACGGCAACATCTGGGGTAAAGACTCTCTCGTATATAACGGTGTCAACGGAAATTTGCTTATTGACGCCGGTCTCGGTTCGGTAGACGACCAATGGGCTATCCTTTGGGGCGATGCCAATGGACTCCCCTGCCCAACAGCAAAACTGCTCAATACGCAAGTACCGGACATTTGCGGGGAAACCTCGATGTGGCGCACGGGTAACATCATGATGAAAGGCGCGCACCTCAACTTTGCCGACGCTACCGGTGGTCCGGGCACCGGAGACGCTATCTTCCGCACCCGCGCAGGCTACATTGACCTCTACGACGCCGTTACGGCTGAAAACATGGCGGGCGACATTCTCGTATATGCCGGAATGAAAGACTTGAATCAGGGACTCGGCAACCAGTATGGCGACGCCAGCACGCGCGACTTCGCATTCACACCTGTTCAGAGCCCTGCCGTCAGCGGAAGCGTATTCTTCGGCGCAGACGACAATATCATGTTGAACTACGGCAACAGCAATACGTATTATCCGGCTTACGGTATCCCCGGCACTCCCGGCAATTACAATGAAACAGCCGTCAATAATGCGGTAAATCCGTACTATTCAACTCCGTGGAAATCGTCTATAGATGCACCCGCAGCTACGTTCAACGTCAATAAAGACGGTTACCTGTTCTACAAGAATGAAGACTACAAATCCGGTAACTATCACAACGGAATGCACCTGATGTACAGAGGCGGCAATAACAACAACAACAATTGCGTGTTGAAAAACAACGGCGCCCGCGAATTTTATGTGGATTACTCCGAATCCGACTTTGGCGGTTTTGCAGCCGTAGCCAGCAATTTCATTGACGTGTTCACGAAATTTACTTACCTTGGCGGTGCCGGTAATGCCATCGGACAGGTTCCGGGCATGTCCAACCTCCACGGCGAAAACGTAACGGGTTACGGTCTCTATATGAAATCGCAATATAATGCGACAGCAGCCAATTATCCCGAAGACCGCCGCGCTACCTGCGAAGATTGCGGTGAAACTTATAACTCCCCGATTCAAGGTTCCAGCAGTAAATTGCTTCCCGAAATGACGTATATCGCTTTCCACGACGAAGCAAGAATCCATACGCACGAACAGAAATCGTTGATTGAGGCACCGGTGATTGAATTCTTCGGACACGCAGAAATGGACGCTGTCAGCCGGGCAATGAGCGGCGAGACGAAAATCACGCTCAAGGCGGACAGTTTGATATTCCACGACAGTGTTATCTTCGACGGTCAGTTCGGCTCGGCGATAGAACTTGTTCCGTTTACGACCGACGCCACGGAACGCCTCAACGATATGCGCTACGGCGTAATCAACGACCGCGGTCCGTCGCTCGTCAACTATAAGAACAACTATAAGGACGTTCTGGAACTCGAAAGAATGGGACCCGCCATTACAATGGAAGATCGTGGCATGCCGGTAATCGAACTGGGTTACCAGCGCTGCACCGAACCGGGTACCACTGCCAACGCCTCTCCGAACGAACGTTCGATAAACGGTCTGGAAGCAACGCCGCAAGTAGGTGGCGATGTTATCGTAGCCTTCAAGCACGGCTTCAAGTTGCCTTTCCAGAACACGGTTGTAGCCAACAATGCCCGCATTTCGTTCATCACCGATTCGTTTGATCACGTTACGGGCGGCGAATATGTGGACGCTTTCATCCGTACCGACTTGTTGAGAATCCGCAACAAAGTGGAATTCTATACCGATCCGGCTGATTCCAAAAACAGAAAAGGCGTATTTGAACTTTCCACCTATACGGAAATGAGCGAAGATATGAAATATCCGGGAATTTATATGCACCACGTGCACATGGAACCGGGTTCGGAACTTTCCATACCGGACGAAAATACTATCGTCGTTCAGCCGACAACGGTTATAGGCGGTTACGGTAACATCCACGAGAACATCATGGTAAGAGACGGCGGTATTCTGGCTCCGGGATTTGCATCCCTGATGGAAGCAGACTGTACGACCCCCTATTACCAGGGAAGTTTGACTGTTCACAATCTTTACATGGAACAGAATGCCATCCTGCGCGTTTCCGTTGGAGACAGAAATCAAATCGTTGATCCGATAACCGGCGAAGTGCGTATAGGTACGTTATCCGACTGGATTGTGGTAGAAGATACCGTTCACTTCCAGGGCAAGATACCTTTGCTGGTAATGCCTGAAACACCATATCTCGAACCGGGTTGCTATCTTTTCATGGAATACGGCGATGCTGACGGCGTTAGCGCACAATACGTGAAGAACCTGATTCTTCTCAATGATCGCTATCAGGAATATTACTTCTCCCTCAATTTCTCGGAGCCGGGCAAGGTATTGCTCTGCGTGAGCGAACTTCCGCCGCCGGGTCCGCAGCGCTATGTTGATCTTCCCGCTGTTGACGGCTTGACCTACAACTACGTGAAAGTAAACGGAGAGCAGGCTGTTCACAATATCGGACGCAACTATGTACACGGTCATGAGGACTTTGAAGTGAACTTGACATGGCACAGCGCACCGTTGAAGGCTTGGGCAGAAGGAGACTACGGTTCTACATTAGACCTGGATGCATCGGCAAAATTGGAATCTGACGGTTCCGTAACCTACATCATCCGTCAAGTGGTAGAGCCCTGGACGATTCATTTCGGACCGGAACCGGCGTCCGGCTGGATTGTTGGCAACAATGCCATCGGCAGTCAGAAAGTATGGGCGTACAGGAACGTTCTGTATATCAATGCCGCGGCTGAAGATATCGTAAGTATCTACAACCTGACAGGCGTACTGAACAAAAAATTGGATATCCCTGCCGGACTGAGCAAACTTACGCTCGACAAGGGTATGTATATCGTTACCCTCAAGGACGGACAGGTTTACAAAATTGTGGTTCAATAATAGCCTTTAACAGAATTATACAATAACACGAAAAAATCCCGGAATCTTTGGATTCCGGGATTTTTTTTTATTGTAGAGAATCAATGTATTTGTCCGTTGCAACATCTGTCTACCGGATGTCCATCCCGCTGAGCGCGGATTTGAAGATTTGAAGATTTGAAAATTTGAAGATTGGAGGAGAATTTTTTTGTCCTTACCGTCTTGTTCGCTGTATCCACAGGCAACGCTACGCTCGCCTGCGGTTATGAAAATTCGTCCTTTCAGGACGTTCCGCTGTCGGTTATCCCGAAGGGATAACATGTTTATAGCCATGGATATCCGCGGTTTTATGCGACCCCGTCGGGGTCGTATTTGCTCGTTGCAACATCTGTCTATAAATATATGACCGCTTCGCGGTCAGGGTTTGCCTACCCTTGTCCTGAACCGGGATTTTAACGGGATTATCAAGATTGTCAGGATTTTTTTCAATCCCGGGTATCCTGTAAATCTTGAAAAAATCACGGTTCAGATAGTATCCCGAAGGGTGGGGTGTAAAAAATGTGCATATCATGAAAATATTCTTCGTTCTTTTATCCCGTAGGGATTGGATATTGGTAGAATACGGATTTTCTCTCCCGCCTGGCGTGCCGTCAGGTACGTA
>JAITMT010000308.1 GCA_031277235.1 Tannerella sp. | reverse complement strand
CGAGCAGCCTGATAGTCAGTATCTGTTGCGGTGAAAGTCGTTGCTGTTGTTTGAGATTCTGTTTGAGTTTTTGCGCCATAAAGATGAATCTTTCCGCTGCAAAGATAGGAAATTTTTTTTCAATATTCGTAACGAACGCCCCCAATCAGCCAGAATCCCGCTTGCGGAACGTTGCCAATATCGTAGTAATATGTATTATAGAGATTGTTCAAATCCAGATAAACCGAAAATTTTTGCTGTTCATACATCAATTTTACATCAAGCGTCGAGAATGGCGGGAAAGCCTTCATTCCCAAATCCTTACCGTCTTCGTACATCCGAAATTCGCCCATACGGTCTTGATAGCGAAAATTCCAGTTTACCGTTAAATGATTGATAATATCATGTTTGAATTGAACAGTCAGTTTATCCCGCAGATAATTAAGCGTATAGCGCGATTCCAGTCCTTTTGAATCGGCGTCTTGATCCATTCGTGCATAACTGATTGAAAATAAGGAATTTTTACCTAAAATACGCCATACATTATATAAAGGAAATTTCAGGGAAGATTCGACGCCGCGCTTATTCACTTCCGTAAAATTCCAGGACGCCCATTTCGTTTCGCCCGCTTCGCGCACCCAGTCAATCATGTTGCGTCCGTTCATCATGTACCCCGTGAAAGTGGCTTCCATAAAGGCATTTCTGTATGTCAAGCCCAGATCGAAAGACTCGGAACGCTCGGCTTGCAACTGCCCGTTGGCGTTGTGTGTTTCGGTCGTGTAATAGAGGTCGGTGAAGGTCGGTAATCGGCTCGACCGATTCCACGTCGTATATATTTTCAGTTGATTAACAGGCGAATAGGCGACGCTTACCGAAGGATAAAACCGGAATCCGTCATTTTGCAGCGTATTGTAATTGGCTAATACTCCGGCAGAAAAGATAAATTTTCTATATAAAAATGTATGTTCCAGCGCAATATTCGTCTGCGTACGGTCGTCATACATCTTATAATGTCCTTCGGGGTGAGCAAGGGGCTGTCCGAGATTGCTGCTCATGATTTCTTCGCGCCGCAACTCGCCGCCGAAATATGTAGCGCCTAATAATGAGGTAATTTGAAACATCATATTGGCGCCGTAAGTATCTCCGCGATGAAAATTGCGACCTGTTTCCGTGTCTTTTATCAGGTCAAATTGGTCAAAATGGCGCGTCCAGTAAAGTTGCGGAACAAACTTGAACCGGTTGCCGAAAACGCCGCTCACCGCTCCAACAATCTCGGACGTTCGCTCGTATTGATTTGGGTAAGTGACTGAGTAAAAAGTATTTGCGCCATATTTTTTTTGATTGTAGCCTGCCAGAAAATCGAGATGCGAATTGCTTTGAAAATGTAACCGGCTTTGCCACAGTAGGTTGTAAATATTATAATCACTGTTGGCAATATAACCGTCTGATGCTTTATAACCGATTGATAAACTGTTATTTGTACTTTTTGTATCCAATGCTCCCCTGATTTCGGCGCTGCGGAAAGCGTGCATACCGCCTTCCAGACTCGCAAGCAGATTATAATCGGATTTTTTTCGGGTGATAATGTTGATTCCGCCCGAAAAAGCGCTTGAGCCATAGACGAGGGCGGACGGTCCGTGAAGGATTTCGATGCGCTCAATATCGGAAAGATTAATCGGAAAATCAAAGCTGTAATGTCCTGTGTGTGAATTGGAAAGGTTGATTCCGTTCAGGAGAACGGCAGTCTGATCGGCGGAACCGCCGCGGATGGAAATATCGGATTGTACGCCATGCCCTCCCCGCTGCACGACGTCAATGTTGGCGATGTAATTGAGGAGTTCTTCGACGCTTTGCACGGGGGCGGCGGCAATCTCTCTCGCCGTGATGACGGTAACGATTTTAGCAGCCTGATTGACAGGCGTTTCAATGCGCGAAGCCGTTACCGTAACTTCTTCCAGTTCCTGTTCTGAAAACGTGCCTTGCGGCGTTTGTCGGGTCGAATCGCTTTGCGCAACGGCTTTTCCCGTATTTGCAAAAGTTAGCGTGCAAGCCGCTAATACTCCAATACTTACAATCTTGTGCAGACTGTTGAAAACGCTGTATGCCTTGCGCGAAAACCGCTTGAATCGAACGCTGCGGTTGAGATGCAGTTTTTTTTCTTTCATATTTTTATCAATTCCGGCGACAAAGGTAAAGATTTAATTTGTAAAAATGCAGTTTCAAAAGAATACAAATGATGCAAAATACGCAAATTTCCACCCATAAAACATTTGTATAAGGGGTGAAAAATTCTCAATTGAAACAACCTGTCAAAAATTTTTTCAAAAAATTTTTGTTTAATAAAAAAATCGTCATACCTTTGCACCTGTTTTTTTATTGAATGAGCGTTCATTCAAACGTAAATAAAGGATAGAAACATGCCGAGGACAAAGGAACAAAATATGGCTATACGTGCTGAAAAGAGGCAGTTAATCATGGATACTGCGTTGCAGCTTTTCGCCGAACATGGCTTTGAAAGTACAAGTATTGAGCGGATTGCGCGTCAGGCGGGCATTTCCGTCGGTCTGCTGTATTCCTATTTCAAGAGCAAGGACGATCTGCTGGAGCAAATCCTGCTTTCGGGGATTCAAAAATTGATGGATAACTACCGGATGGGATCAACCATGAGGGAATTTTTGGACGGGGTTGAACAGTCACTCGATATGATTCTGGATAACAGCGAGTTTTTCAAACTGTACTCCAGCCTCAGTATGCAACCGAATGTCACTCCTATTCTCGGTAAGCTGTCCGATGTATTTGTCGCCAGAGATAATATGGTGGAAATGTACAAGAAATATTTCGGCGGGAAGGCTGTTCAGGAACTGTTATTGATGGCGGTGATTATGAAGGGGTTTCCGATTATTGCCCTGTATGGAGATATTCAACATGTCTTCCCGATTGATACGC
>JAITMT010000295.1 GCA_031277235.1 Tannerella sp. | reverse complement strand
AGGTGCATATCTTTGAACCCGGGTTAAATGAGTTGGTACATCAGGTCGTTAAAAATGGTTATCTGCGTGCTGCAACAAAACCGAAAGAAGGCGATGTGTATCTGATCGTAGTCCCTACTCCGTTTAAGGGCAATCATGAACCGGATATATCCTACGTCGAAAATGCGACGCGCTCCATCATTCCTCTACTACAAAAAGGGAGTATTTATATTATAGAATCTACTTCGCCTGTAGGGACAACTGAGAGAATGGAACAGTTAATCTATTCCGAACGACCGGAACTAAAGGGAGAGATATACATTGCATATTGCCCTGAGCGGGTTTTACCGGGTAATTTAATCTATGAACTGGAACATAATGACCGGGTGATTGGGGGTGTGAATGACATTTCAACCGAAAAAGCAATGGAGTTTTATGCTTCGTTTGTAAAGGGGAATTTACACAGGACAAATGCACGCACCGCAGAGATGTGTAAATTGACAGAAAATTCATCAAGAGATGCCCAGATCGCATTTGCCAACGAATTGTCATTGATTTGCGATAAGGCAGGGGTGAATGTTTGGGAACTGATAGAGCTGGCCAATAAACATCCACGTGTCAATATATTACAGCCCGGTTGCGGTGTAGGTGGACATTGCATTGCCGTTGATCCTTATTTCCTTACTTCCGATTTCCCGATAGAGTCGCAGCTAATCACAAAATCAAGAGAGATAAACAATTATAAATCATTCTGGTGTGCAGAAAAAATTAAAAATGCCATCCTGACGTTTGAAATGAAACATACAAGAAAACCTGTTATTGCGATTATGGGACTTGCTTTTAAACCGAACATTGATGACCTCCGGGAAAGTCCCGCAAAATATATCGCCCAGAAAATCATGCAATCAGAGCCTGAAGGGTTATTGATTGTCGAACCGAATATCAGGGAACATCCCATTTTTAAACTGACGGACTATGCCGAAGCTTATGAAAAAGCAGACATTGTTGCATTCCTGGTGGCTCATAATGAATTTAAAACGCTTCAGTGGAAGGATGAAAAAGTGATTCTTGATTTCTGTGGAATTTTTAAAAGAATAACGCAAGTATGAAAAAAATGATGCTTGTTTTCGGAACTCGTCCCGAAGCAATCAAGATGGCTCCGTTGGTAAAGGAGTTTCAGAAATATCCCGAGCATTTTACTACGATAGTCTGCGTGACCGGCCAGCATCGCGAAATGCTTGATCAGGTGCTGAACTTATTTGAAATCGTTCCGGATTATGACTTGAATATCATGAAACAAGGTCAGGATTTATATGATATTACTTCGAAGATACTGCTGGGAATGAGGGATGTACTTGTAAAGGAAAAGCCGGATATGGTTTTAGTTCATGGAGATACGACCACTTCTACAGCCACTGCCTTGTCCGCTTTTTATCAACAGATTCCCGTAGGACATGTTGAAGCCGGGCTTCGCACCCATAACATTTACAGTCCCTGGCCGGAAGAAATGAATCGCCAAATAACGGGCCGGATTGCAACTTTTAATTTTGCTCCGACACCATTGAGCAGACAAAATTTATTGGATGAAAGTATTGATCAGCAAAATATTATTGTAACCGGAAATACCGTTATTGATGCGTTGCTTTATGTTTCAGAGAAACTGAATACAGACGCATTATTGAAAAAGACGATTGAACAATCCTTATCACAGCTTGGTTTGCCAAAGGATAAACAGGATAAATGGGTGGGATTGAGGAAACTGGTACTGATTACCGGACATCGCAGAGAAAACTTCGGTACAGGGTTTCTGAATATGTGCGAAGCCATTCGACAACTTTCCCACAAGTATCCCCAAGTGGATTTTGTCTATCCCGTGCATTTGAATCCGAATGTTCAAAAACCTGTTTATGAATTATTGAAACACATCCCTAATGTATTCCTGATAAATCCATTGGAGTATTTGCCTTTTGTATATTTAATGCAACAATCCCATCTGATTCTGACCGATTCCGGCGGAGTTCAGGAAGAAGCGCCGGGATTGGGCAAACCGGTGCTTGTAATGAGGGACACTACAGAGCGACCGGAGGCAGTTGAGGCAGGGACGGTTAAACTGGTTGGGACGGACAAAGACAAGATTATTCAGACATTTGATGAATTAATGAATAACAAAAACGTATATCAAACTATGTCAGAGGCCATTAATCCTTATGGCGATGGAAAAGCCTGCAGTCGAATTGTATCCGCTTTGATAAACTCAATATGAAAGTTTTATTTTTTATAAATACAGTTACTCCCTATTTTGCCTCGATAATATCCAAACTCTATTTAAAAGGAATAGAGAGTGCTGTTGTCATACCAAAAAGCAGTAAAAATCAATCTGTTGGTGCAGGAGTTAAAACAGCAGAAGATATTACCTCTTTTAAAATTATTCATTTAAATGTCAGAAAGGCTTTTTACGGGAAGCAAAAATTCGATGGCGTGCTGCAAACATTATCGGATGAAACACCTGATATTGTAGTCTTTACCTGGCCTTTCCTTTTGCAGTTATATTTTGACAGGTCAATCATAAAGCAGATTAAATCATCCGGAAAAAAATTAGTGCTTCAAGAAATACCTTTCGATGTTCCGCCTTACGGACAATTATCTTATTTTAAGCAGCATCCTGTATATGATGAGAATATAAAATTATTAAGCGGCTCTGTCAGTTTCAACTTGCGTGCCCGATTTATCATGCATATCAGGAAGTATTTATATTCTCGCGCAGATGGTGCATTAAATTATATATCAAATTCCAAGGATTTTTTATTGGGATATGGGATTGATGAACAGCGGATTTATGTTACTTTCAATTCATCCGATACGACCACTTTACAGAAAACAAAAGAAACGGTTAATTCAATGCCGCCATTATTGCCGCCAATGCTTAGGGTTATTCATATAGGGCGGTTAGTAAAGTGGAAGAGAGTTGATTTGTTGATTGATGCATTTTCTACCGTATTATCTTCAATAAAAGATGTTGAATTATTAGTTGTAGGCGACGGGCCGGAATTGGAACCGTTGAAAAAGCAAGCTAAAAATCTAAATATCACTTCTTCGGTAAGATTTGCAGGCGGCGTTTATGATCCGGAAACATTGGGTAAATTCATGCTTGAATCTTCCATCTATGTCCTTGCAGGCATGGGTGGACTGTCTATTAATGATGCCATGACCTACGGTTTACCGGTAATCTGCTCTGTATGTGATGGAACCGAAAAAGACCTTGTCAGAGACGGACAAAACGGATTCTTTTTTACTGTAGGAGATGCCGCAGATTTAGCAGACAAAATGATGATTTTACTGAATAATAAAGAGTTAATAAAAAAATTCGGCAAGAAATCAGAGGAAATTATTACTAATGAAATAAATATTGATACCGTATCCGAGAGATATTATAGAGCGTTTAAGGATATCATTGGTAGATAACAGATATTATTTTTGATTTGCTAGCGTTACATAGAAACCTATACAGACTAACAGGAGATTACATTCCTGTTCAGGCAAAACACAAGCACAAAAAATCGTATGAAAGGAAAGCGAAAACGACAGTTGATTCCTCGCAACGAATCAGAAACAGTGGAGTTTAAGACCTCTTTCAACATGGAGACCGTTGAAACGCTGGTATCTTTTGCCAATGCTCATGGAGGCACTGTATATGTGGGAATTGACGACACTGGAAATGCAGTAGGAGTTTCGCTTGGAAAGGAAACGGTTCCTCAGTGGATAAATGAAATAAAAACAAAGACGGAACCATCTTTAATTCCTGATGTCGAAATAATTACAATAAAAGGGAAACAGTTTGTGGCGTTGAGGATATCTGAATTTCCTATTAAACCGGTTTCTGTCAAAGGAAAATACTATAAACGAACGGGAAACTCCAATCAACTTCTTTCTTTGAATGAAATCTTAAATATGCATCTCAAAACATTCAACAGCAGTTGGGATTATTATTTCGATCCTAATCATAGCGTCATGGATATTTCAGATGATAAAACTTTAAACCTCATCGCATTATATAATAATGAACGAAAATATCCAATAGAAAAAGATGTTTTTGAATTTTTGACTAAAATGGAATTGATACGCGATGGAAAACTATCAAATGGAGCTTTCCTGTTGCTGATGAGAAATGATTCCATTCTTTCAGATATTGAATTGGGATATTTTCAGAATGAAACTTCCATCAAAGACGGCATCAGTATTTCTACAGATTTGATTACAGAAGTACAAGAGGTTCTGGATTTCCTGCGAAAGCATATCAGTAAAGAGTTTATTATTACTGCCAATCCTGCTCGGATTGAACGTTGGGAATATCCTTTGGAAGCATTGCGAGAAATTGTATTAAACATGGTTGTTCATCGTGATTATACGCATCACGGTAACTCTTCGATAAAGATTTTTCCCAACAGGATAGAGTTTTTTAATCCGGGTCACTTACCTGATACAATTTCTGTCAACGACTTACTGCAAGGGACGTATACTTCTGAATGTCGTAACAAACTAATAGCCAAAGTATTTAAGGAAATAAATTGGATAGAGCGTTACGGTACGGGAATTCGCCGTATCCGTGATTATTTTATGGAATACGGTTCGCCTGAACCTCTATTTGAAAATTTTCAGCATGGCTTCAGAGTTACTGTTTATCCTCTTGATAAAAAAGTTGAATATGCAGAAATGTCGGAGAAAATGTCGGAGAAAATGTCGGAGAGAATGTCGGAGAGAATTATCAATCTTATAAAAAATAATCCGGAAATAACAATTGACGAATTGTCTGTTTTATTGGCAAAAACAACAAGAACAATAGAACGTAATTTGGCGAAACTCAAAGCAAAAAAACTATTAGAACGTGTCGGTCCCGATATGGGTGGTTACTGGAAAGTAATACAGAACAAATAGAATAGTCTTATTATAAGACTGATTATCAATATACCATATCTTTAAAAGCAAGATGATAAATATCGAAGAAATATTATCTCAAGGTGAAACTTCACGGATAGAAGCCAAGAAGGCAACCGGGGGAGTGCCTGATAGCTTGTGGGAAAGTTATTCGGCATTTGCAAATACTGAGGGTGGAATCATTTTGCTCGGCGTTTCGGAAGTAAATAAAAGACTTGTTATTAGCGGATTGGTCAACGCGCAAGAAATGATACAGAAATTATGGAATTTGCTAAACAACAGACAAAAAGTGAATTTGAATATTTTGGTTGAACGTAATATTTATATTCAAAAAGTTGACAGTAAGGAGATTGTCGTAATAGAGGTCCCACGAGCCGACCGCAGAGATAAACCGATTTTTATCAATAATGATTTGTCTAAAGGGACTTTTAGACGCAACGCAACGGTTCTCATAAGGGTGGTTATTGGCAAGTTATTATTAAAAAGCAGTAATGCAAAGAAAACGTATATTTATCAGTAGCGTACAGTCGGAATTTGCGGTTGAGCGGCAGGCTTTATTCGATTATCTGACTACAGACGCATTGCTTGGGAAGTTTTTCGAGCCTTTTATTTTCGAAAATGTACCGGCAATTGCGGTTACACCGTCAACTGTTTTTTTGCAGGAAGTCGAACGCAGTGATATTTACATCGGTCTTTTCGGCGAGCAATATGGATTTGAAGATAAAGACGGCGTTTCGCCTACCGAAAGGGAATATGATTATGCAACAGCATTACATAAAACTCGTCTGATTTATATCAAAAATATAGCAAAGAGAGAAGAAAAAGAATCTTTTTTAATTAAAAAGGCAGAAAGAGAAATAGTACGAAAATCGTTTAACGATGCCGACGGATTAAAAATCGAAGTTTATGCTTCGTTGATACGCTATTTGGAGGAAAAAGAAATTATACACGTGTTTCCATTTGATGCATCGTTTAACCAAAGGGCGACACTTGATGACATTGATGAAAATAAGGTTAAAAATTTTGTATCGAGAGCACGGATCAAACGGAATTTCCCTTTTGACGAAAACTCGGATTTCAAAACAATATTAACTCATCTGAATTTAACTGTTGATGACAAGGTTACGAACGCAGCTATCCTCCTATTCGGGAAAAAACCTCAAAAGTTCTTGATTACTTCTTCCGTGAAATGCTGTCAATTTTATGGAAACGAGACGGCAAGACCTATTCCATCTTATCATATTTATGACGGCGATGTGTTTGAATTGATCGACCAAGCCGTGAGTTTTGTAATGTCGCGCATTGACGCAACTGTCAGTGGCAGAGACGAAAGCATTTTGGCTGACGTCGTATCGGAACTCCCATTACTCGCCGTTACAGAGGCCATTGTAAATGCGATATGTCATCGCGACTATACAAGCAATGCAAGCGTGCAGGTGATGCTTTACAAAAACCGGCTTGAAATTTGGAATCCGGGACAACTTCCTTACGGTTTAACTATTGAAATGTTGAAATCAACACATCCTTCCCGTCCTGCCAATCCTCTGTTGGCGAGACCAATGTACCTTTATGGTTCTATTGAAAATGTAGGCACCGGAACCGAAATGATTGTGAGACAATGCCTGGACTTGCAACTTCGTGAACCAGATTTCAAGCAGGATATAGATTTTATTACAACATTTTGGCGAAAAGAAAAGGATAGTGAAATGGAAGGTCATGAGTATAATTATATTGAAAAAGAAAAAATAAATATAACCGAAAATGATGCTGAAAAAACAACCCTGAAAAGTTCGGAGAAAAGTTCGGAGAAAAGTTCGGAGAAAAGTTCGGAGAAAATAATAAATATTGTAAAGGACAATCCTTTCGTCACAATAGAAGAATTGTCGCGAATATTAAATATTACAACAAGATCTGTAGAAAAGAATCTTTCCAAACTCAAAATGAAAGGATTTATAGATCGCATCGGACCCGACAAAGGTGGATATTGGCAAGTGATTATAAAGTGATTATCGATCAGTAATGCAAAGAAAACATATGTATATACCCAATAAAATTAAAAAAATATTTTCAAAACCGGTAACTTTTGAAGATTCTTTAAGAATCAAACCCATTAGCTCTCAATTCGGGTTTGACAGGGGTACGCCGATTGACAGGTATTATATAGAAAAGTTCTTGCAAAAACATGCTCCGCAGATCAAAGGGAATGTATTGGAAATCAGTGAAAGTACCTACTCGATAAAGTTTGGTAACCAGATAACCTCTTTTGAGATTCTACACTTTGATGACTCAAACAGGAAAGCGACGATAATCGGCGATTTGACGGACACTACTACCTTGCCTGAGAATAAAATAGATTGTTTTATATGCACTCAGACATTTAATTTTATATATGAAGTTCGCAAGGCTATTGCAGGAAGTTATCATTTGTTGAAGTCGGGGGGCGTTTTGCTGGCTACCGTTTCAGGGCTTTCACAAATTTCGCGGTATGATATGGACAGATGGGGCGATTATTGGCGTTTTACGGATATTTCAGCTAAAAGGCTCTTCGAGGAATGTTTTGGAAATGCAAATGTAGAAATCGAAACATTCGGGAATGTGTTAGCGGCAAAAGCTTTTTTGGATGGTCTTGCCGTCGAAGACTTGCCGGAGAGTACGCTTTTAGATGCGGTCGATAAAGACTACCAGATTACAATAGGCATAAAAGCTGTTAAAAAAGTAATATGAATATAAAGGCAATTATGTTGGAGAAAGCTACCCGGCTGGCGGATAATCTTACAATCCGTTTTTCCCGAAATCGTATTGTGGCAGGCGGAAGAAATTTTTCTTTTTGCAAAGTCCCTGTTCCTAAAGGATATATACAAAGCCAAACGCATCCGTCAATCCTCTATTTCCCAAGTAAATGGCATGGATTTACGCATATATTGGCAACAACGCCATATCCCAAAGCCAATATCCAATACGAAAATCCATGTTTATATTATGCTGACGATGAAAATAGTCCTACAGTTTTTATTCCAAATCCGGACAATCCTATCATCTCTCCACCAACTGAAATAAATGCTTTTAATTCAGACCCGTGCCTATGCTTTGACAATGACCGGATCTATTTGATAAATAGAAGATGTGAACGCACACCCGGATTAAGAGAAATAGAAATATTCAGCTCAGCAGACGGAACGCATTTTTCACAACCTCAACTCATTATTACGGAAAATGCCGGTAAACGGGAGTTGTTATCTCCCGCGTTTATTCATCTCACATACGCAAAAAGAATCTATTTTTTGAATGGAGATGCCGGTATTGGAAGAGGAGGAAAATGCCGGGGAATTGATATTTACGAAGGAACAAGTCTTGAAAATCCGAATTTTGCATACATTCAAACCGGACAATTTTTAAATAGCAAAGAAACCGGTATTGAGCCATGGCATTTTGATTTGTTTCAATTTGAAAACAAACTATATATGGTTTTTTGCGGTAGAAACAATAAAAAAGGCGGAATACGCAATCACATGGAAACTTATTTGGCTGTATCGGAAGACTTTCTGAATTTTCGAATATTCCCAAAACCACTTGTCAGTTTGCTGAAAACCTATCGCCCCACAGCTTATTTAGATGAGAGAAAAGTTTTACATCTTTATTTTTCAATAGTAGGGAAGGTAGCCAATGATAAGTCGGATAGATCTATAGCTTTGACGCGTTTTGATTTCCAACTGTTTCTCGAAAAAAATCTTTTAAATGATAAAATAAGGAGTGAATTTATTAATGATGAAAATGAAGAAAGATAATTATGTATAAGAACAAACGGGTCTCTGTGATATTACCTACTTATAATGAAAAAGACTCAATAAAAAAAGTTATTGAGGATTTTTTCTCAATTAAAGACATCACTAATGACAGGATTGTTGATGAAATAATTGTAATAAACAATAATGCTAAAGAAGGGACATCCGAAGAAGTCGCCAAAACGAAAGCAAAAGAAATAATGGAACCCGTTCAGGGATATGGAGCTGCTATACAACGCGGTTTTATGGAAGCATCGGGAGATTTATTAGTCGTATGCGAGCCGGACGATACCTTTATCGCCGATGATATCATTAAATTGTTATCGTATTCAGACGATGTAGATATTGTATATGGCTCACGCACTGTTAATCATTTCATTTGGACCGGTGCAAATATGGGTTGGTTTTTGCGATGGGGCAATTGGGCTGTTGCAAAAATGATTGAAATTCTGTTTAATACAAATTATTTGTCGGATGTCGGATGTACTTTTCGTCTGATTAGCAGGAATGCTTTGATTAAAATACAAGATAAATTCCTTGTGAGATCCAATTTTTTTGGACCTGAAATGATGGTTCGTGGATTTTTAATGAAAATGAAATGTGTACAGATACCTGTAAACTATAAAAGTCGTGTTGGGGAAAGTTCCGTAATCGGAAATTTTTTTAAAGCATTTAAATTAGGTATACAAATGATTATTTTGGTTTTATCTATGCGATTCCGTCTTGAGAAAAAAATAATTAAATTAATGCAATGATAGGTTTTACTCTGTTTATTAAAAGCTATTTAGCTATTATTTTTCTGCTTTTTTTATTATATTTCATTGGAGGTATTGTCAGGAAAACAACGTCTGATTCATTCAAACTGTCTTCCTATCAAATATTTTTCAATTTTTTGATAGGAATTGTCAGCCTTGTATTTTGTTACTCGATCGCAATGACTTTAGGAAAAACTGTAAGTTGGTTATTTCTTTTAGTCGGCATCATTTATCTGTTTCATAGGAGAAAACTTCATTATAACATAAAAAATGAGAGAGGAAATATAGACCGTCCTACTTTAAAGAGTGTATTCAAATATACAGGGGTAATGTTACTATGGGTATCTGCTATCTATCTGTATTTATTTATAAGCAATTGTAGTATTGACGGTTCTTATTTCAGGCCCATTGAAGTTGATAATTATCATTATGCAGTATTGGCAAAATATTTAAATAAGGGATATGAATGTATGAATATCCAAGCCATCATTACCGGAAATGCCAATCTTGTTCCTTATCATTATGCCGAATCCTGGCTAACTGCTTTTATTATCAAAATTTTTAATATAAATCCTTTGTTTGTGTATTCGGTCGTCACACAATGCATTGTTCTGGTTGTAATTTTGTTCGGATTTTTATCCATTTGGGAAAAAAAACATACAAAAATATCCATCTTTGCAATATTATGTATAATATTTCTATTGTTTGTAACTGATATGGCGTATATATATAAAAAATTCATCACCTCGGAATATCTGTATGGAGCCAATAGGGCTTATATTTTCATTATGTTAAAAGAGTCGTTTCTATCTTTATTTTTTCTTGCCAGCCTTCTATTGTTTATTGAAAAAAAATATTGTGAATTATTCTATTCATTACTACTTATATTGCCACTCTTTTTCCTTGCAGCTCCTGCCATCGGGGGGATCATTGTAGGAGGCCTAATCATGTACTATATCAAACACAAAAAGATTCCTTGGAAATATCTTTTCGTTTCTCTTATTTTATTTACGATTTTTGGTATATACGTTTTGACTGGCAGTTCCGATCTTGGAAATTCAAACCGGTCGGGTTTTATATCATCCATTCCGTGGTATAAATTTCGACTTTTGATTACTAATTTTATATTATATGTTGCTCAATATTTTCATTTTGTTGTATTGATTCTAGTTTTATGCAATATTAAAATCCTATTCAATTATTTAAAAAAACTATGGATTCCAATTTTTTGTTTTTGGATTTGTACAATTGTAGCAAGCGTAATAGTAAGAGGGTATAATGGAATAGCTGTTCAAATAATAAGTAGTGTCTATTCATCCATATTATCAGTACTGATTCCTGTTGTCGTCCTACTTTTATGGAATAATTTAAAAATCTATTCCAAAATAAAAAAGTATTTTGCATATGCGTTAGTCATTTTATCTTTTTCAGTTGGAATATATACCATTAATACAATAATGAGCAGGCAATTATACCCTATAAAAGAATCACGTCGTTTCTATGAAAGACAAGTCGTTTCTAAAATTAAGGATACTAAACCTTTAAAGATAGGGGTTATTTCGAATTATCCGGGATTCGATTTTATCAATAACATTGTTACGAACTATGGAACCTTTCAATCATATTTGGATGCTTATTATAATGACGTTGATTATTATCAACTTAACATTCCTAAAGAATATTTTATTGAATACGAAACGCTATATTCTTTAGGGTTGAAACGATCTAATTTAAATGAAGATTCGTTTCGAGAAAATTTTGTCAAAAAAAATCAAATTGATTATATTATAGTGAGGCATGACGCCGTTTTACCTGATAATTTAAAAACAATATTCCGTCTTGCAGCACACGATAAAACAGGAGAATTATTTTATATAAAAAATGACTTTTATGAATGAAAATAAATATTTTGAAAGTAGATATACATTTGATAAAGGAAGAAAAAAAGTATGGAAAGCGATTTGTCAATACTTAAATAATATCATAGGAAATAATCATTTGTCTATTGTTGATATCGGCTCCGGGTATTGTGATTTTATCAATCAAATTGAAGCGGATAAAAAAATTGCTATAGATAAAAATCCTGAAGCTAAGGCTTTTTGTGATATAAACGTAGATTTCTATTCATCTTATGATGAGTTTTTCTTAACAAATACCATTGTCGATGTTTATTTTATGAGTAATTTATTAGAACATTTGTATGATGATGAATGTCATAAATTATTGAAATCAATATATCAAAATCTAAAGGAAGGCGGTAAAATAATTGTAATCCAGCCTAATTATTATTATGCTTACAGAGAGTATTGGGACGATTACACCCATGTAAAAGCATATTCTCATATAAGTCTCGCTGATTTACTAATATCAATCGGTTTTAAAATTCAACGCAGTGAAAAACGCTTTCTCCCATTTACATTAAAATCACTTCTCCCAAAAACTTATTGGCTAACGAAATTGTATCTTTCAGCGCCTTTCAGACCATTTGCGAAACAAATGCTCATTATCGCATCAAAATAGAAATCCGAGATGAATCTAACAGGGAGTAATCTTCACTATAAAAAAATATCATATGACAATTACAATAATAAATACTTCAGAAAAAACAGGCGGCGCAGCCATTGCAGCCAAAAGATTGATGCAGGCGTTGAATGATAATAATGTTTCTACCCAAATGCTTGTTTTGAAAGGTTCACATGAGAATAAACTAGTTTCGTCAATAGTTAATTCAAACATTAAAAATCTTTTAGCACGTTCCTACTTTATTTGGGAACGTATCTTAATATTCTTCAATAACGGTTTCTCTCGAAAGAATCTTTTTCGGGTTTCACTGGCCAATACTGGGTTTGATATTTCCAATCATCCTCTGGTCAGGCAAGCAGATATACTTCATTTACACTGGATTAATCAGGGATTTCTAACTTTAAAAAGTATTGAATCATTAACGAAATTGAAAAAGCCAATCATTTGGACGCTTCATGATATGTGGGCTTGTACCGGAATTTGTCATCATGCTCGTGATTGTGAGAAATATACAACAAAATGTCATTCCTGTTTTTATCTGAATTCAAAAACTTCCAACGATTTATCTACACTGGTTTTTGATCGAAAAAAGATACTTTTCGAATCTTCCGGCATTGCTTTTGTTACTTGCAGTAAATGGCTGCATGAAAAAGTAAAAAAAAGCGAATTGCTTAAAAACAACTTTTCCGTTGCGATTCCAAATCCAATCAATACACAACTCTATAACTTTCGAGACAAGAAGGACTGCCGGGCTGCTTTTCGTTTTCCGACAGATAAATTTTTACTTCTGTTTGGAGCTGCCAATTCTACGGACGATCGCAAGGGTTTGAATTATTTTCTTGAAGCTCTGTCGCATATAGAGAATGAAGTATTTGAACAATTAGAGATTGTAATCTTCGGCGAAATGAAGCAGGAAGTCAAACAAAGCATAACCATGCCTATCCATGTTTTAGGTTATCTATCGGGTGAAGAAGAAATTATTAAACTTTACAATGCCGTTGATGCCTTTGTAATAAGTTCATTAGATGAAAATCTACCCAATACTATCATGGAAGCAATGGCTTGCGGTACGCCATGCATCGGTTTCAATACAGGGGGAATTCCGGAAATGATTGATAACAAGCATAATGGATATGTTGCCAAATATGAAAATGCAGAAGATTTGGCAGAAGGAATCAACTGGGTTTTTAAAGAAGCTGATTATAAAAGTCTTTCACTCAATGCACGAGAAAAAGTTGTTAATAACTATAGTCAGGATATTGTAGCAAAAAAGTATATTAAATTGTATGAAACTTTTACTGGATAGGTAACTACTTCATCGGTAGTCAAAAACGGTTTCCATTACGGCAACGGTACAAGCAATATAAAAATTATAAATCACTATTTACAAAGATATAAAATGCCCAACTCCCCCCTCTTTTCTATCATAACAGTGACTTACAACGCCGAGAAAGTATTGGAACGTACGGTTTTGAGTGTTGTCAATCAGACTTATCCGCATGTTGAGTTTATTGTTATTGATGGGGCGTCGAAGGATGGGACTGTCAGGATTATACGTCATTTTGAAACTGGGATCAGATACTGGGTCAGTGAGGCGGATGGGGGGATATATGATGCGATGAACAAGGGGTTGAAGGCGGCTTCGGGCGATTATGTGTGGTTCCTGAATGCAGG
>JAITMT010000007.1 GCA_031277235.1 Tannerella sp. | reverse complement strand
AGTTCGTGTTCAAAATCAACGGTACGCAGGATAACGGTCTGCACGTCAGGTATTTCTGTATCCAGTTCCGTTTCAACCGATTCTTCCTGCGTCGCTTCGTTTTTCCGCTCCCCGCAGGAGAGAAATAAACTGCCTATAATCAAATAAATAAATAAATTTTGTCTCATAATTTTAGTTTTTAGATTGCAAATGTAAGGATTTTATTTGGAAAACCATACAAATATTATTTTATTTTTTTCAAAAAACTGTTCCACCGGATATTCAACGGAAATATCCGGTCTCTATGCAAGGAATACAATACGACATTGATGCGTCCAACAATCAGGGAATCAGGTATATATCCAAATTCTCGGCTGTCGTGGGAGTTTTTTCGATTGTCGCCGAGCATGTAATAATAATTCATTCCGTTTTCCTGTTTGACGGAGTCAATCCGTTTCACCACCAGCGGATGGGGAAATTCCGGCGACTCAAATACGGCAATATCACCCGCTTTCGGTTGCCGTTTTCCTTTCAGCCGTTTATATCCCCAATCCATGCGTTGATCGGCTTCGCGCAAAGGCTTTATCCAGGTGAAAACATTGACAATCGGAATATCGGCAAAGCGTCGCGGCAAACGCGCGCCATAAACCGTATAATCAATCCACATCCGGTCTCCCGCAAGAATAGCCGGATACATGCTTTCGGAGGGGATAGTGCAGGGTTCGCCAATGAATAACCGAATCAAAATAGAAACTGATAATATTAATAACAAGACTTTTAATACCTTTCTGCTTTTCATTTTTGCCAATTCAACAATATCAAAGGTAGTAATTATTTTTTATCTTCTGATAATTCCCGCAAATATTGCTTGACAGTATCCGAATTTTGCCATTTTTGTGTATAAATGAAAGTATATGTTCCGAGATAACATAAATATACTGTAAATAAAACGCTTACAATAAGTTTGTTGTATTTGCTGTATAGTACGTTGACGATATAAGTAATGATAATAGAAAGTCCTGTTATACCAATATAAAGATATCGATCTGCTATCATGGCATAACGTCCTAATGATATGATATTGAGTGAGAGGGAAATGTGAATAAAAAACCATAAAACTCCAAACATGACAATACGGTTTTTCCTGTAAATTACCGGCAAAAAGGATAATCCCAAAATCAAAAACGGGAATATCCAGAATTTCAAAGGAATGGCATTACCTGCATCCATCGGAAATGGATACAAGTAATTCAACTGAATGGGCAACAACGTTTTAGTGATATATTCAAAAATTGCATAACATGAGAAAAGCAACCGTTGTCCGAAAGGATAATCGGAAACTCCGCTTGAAAGCCCATTTACAGTGACCGTTACCAACCCGAAGAAAAGGGAGAGTACAAAAAAAGGTATTTTTTCGACTAATATTTTTTCGCTCCGTAATTTCCTTCCCAAAAACCAGTCAATCAACAATAAGCTAACCGGAAAAGTAACAGTCTGTTCTTTACAGCCAAAAGATATAATGAAACAGAATATCGTAAAAATAAACCATTTAATCCTCTCATTCTCAATATATTTAAGATAAGCGTTCAATCCTGCAAGGTAAAATAAGGTGTACACGGGAATTTTTGAGGCGCTGACCCATGCAACAGATTCAACATTAACAGGATGTATGGCAAACAGCAATGCGGACATAAAGGCAATAATCCGGATATTGATTTTCAGCATTTCTTCAGTTTTATCAAATACTCCAATCAAGAGGGAATAAACAAGTAAAGTGTTGATAATATGGACAATAAGACTTGCCGCATGAAAGGCTACCGGATTATATCCAAAAAAAGTATATAAAGCAGTGTACATTAATTGATTAATAGGAGAATACTGCCCTCCGTTTGATTGGCTGAAAATTAAATATAAATTCTCAAAAGTGAAATCGCCGGAAGAAAATCTGTTGGTGACCTGCCACTGGTCATCCCAATAAAATAAAAAGTCATTTTGAAATGTCGGGAAATAAACCAGAATTGGCAGGACTACCAACAAGACGGAAAGAAAACAGTACTTTCTATTTATTTTCATCATTCGGCGACACAATTTTTGTTGCATCAAAATATTGTTTTGTTATATCCCCAAAACGGTTATCGGGAATAAAAACGGAAGAAACGCTCAAATTCTGCCTTAACACAAAGAAATAAGGCAGCGCAGACAATTCCGTTTCCCATTGGAAATATTTTCCGTCGGTCAGATAGATGGGATATTTGATTACTATGCTATGTATCAATATTTCAAAATCTTTTTTTTCCTGGTACGAACAAAGTATCAGCACGTTATTGGAATGATTATTATCCAATTGGTGCAGTAAATTTTCAACGCAAGCCGCACAGTTGACGTCTGAAAATCGCAATACCAGCACGGGCTTACTCCGTACCAGTTCGCTCAAAAATACGGTACTGTCTTTATGATGGCATTCCATATCTTCAAGCGTAATGCCGGGATATTTCATATTCAAGTCAAAGAATGATTTATATGCTTCCAGGGTATCAGACTGATACGATGCAGTTGTAAAGTTTTTCCTGGCTTTTACAAAGTCGTTTCTTTGCTGAAAAAATAGTATAGCAATGGCTATGGCAGCAACAATTGTTACTGCGCATGAAATTTTCCAAATGTTCTTCATTCTCTAATAATCGTCAGCTAATGTGTGAAATATCAATACGGGATTCGCGTCTTCTTCCAGGTAGTCAAGGACAGACTTGAGCGGAGCAATCCCTTCATTCTTATTATCTTTCAGTAATTCTTTGTAATATTCAAAATTATTCATATCAATCATACTGACGAAAGATTTTTCGTCGGAACAAATTACATCATAGAAAAAAGGGATACTTGTGGAATTTTCATCTATCACCCCCAACCTGAAATATTTTCCTTCCAGTTTCTTTTTATTTGCCAGAAAACCACTCTGTCCCTTATAATCTCCATCGTCAAAAGCAAAATACGTTAAAAGTATGTGATTTTCCGTCTCATACAGACCATCGAAGCCTGTAAATAAATTCTGTTTACTGTATCTTTGCGCCAATCTAAAAGGATCATCTTCATTATTTGCTGATATAATGTATTTATCTGACGGACACATTTTCTGTCGATGTTCAATCATGTATTCAACCGTAAATTTGTCATTTTCAACAGAAAAAATGGTGTCATTGTTGGGCATCATAAAATGTACATCTTTTTTCAATTTATTAATCGGATGTTTTCCAATGGGATATCCGGCATCCAATGATTTTATGGGAAGATAGGATTTCTTATCTGAAATTTTCAAATTGTCCAAATCCAATAAATTGTAGGCAATATCACGATTTCCAGGCAATGGATTTTCATAAATCGTATAGTTCAGTAAAACTTTATGATTATCAACAGATATACATTTATCCAAAAGATTGATCATATCAAGATATACATCTCTTTTCTTCTTATATCTACCCTCAAGATCATAATACAGGAATGCCATTTTCATACAGTCTGCAATAACAATTGAATTATCCGAATCGTCAATATAGAATGAATTCAATGCTAAATATTCTTCCGGTCCCTGCCCTCTGCTCCCAATTTGTCTGATAAAATGCCCCTTTCTATCAAAAACAAACAATTTTAAAGAGCCGTCGTGTATGTATATCAACGAATCTTTCAGATACATACTTCTCACTGTACTGATTAAGCAATTCTCATTCGTTTCGAGTGGTACGATTTCAATATTTTGAAAAGAAACGGTTTCTCTCGAAGGATTTGTTTCATCATTAAGGGTTTTAATAATGGTATAATCCGAGTGTTCCGATTTATCTTTTCTATTGGAATCACGGCAAGAAACCAAAATATACACTGTCAGCAAAAGTAAGACAGTGTATATAAAGTAATATTTAGCCTTTATTTTCATTTTTCTGATACCGAAATAATTTCTGGCTTTTGATCTTTTTCAGTGTCACAACACGTTAAACTACCCAAATCACAAGTGTATGATTGATAAACAACAGTATAGGTTTTACCTATTTTTAATACTCCATTATAGTTACCCAAAAGTCCAAGCGAATTTCCCCCTTGATTTTCAAAATTATAAACTACCGTAACAGTTACTATTCCTGTAGATTTTCTCATAAAATTCCATGCACCTTTGGGATTATTAAAACAGCTATACTGTCTTGATAAAATCGAATTGATTAGCGATTGCTCTGTTATTTTTATTTACAGCTAAAGAAGTTGGCCAAATAATATTATTAAGCCCAATGACCGATGATTTTGTTGTTGAATCTTGCGCCAATACAAACTTCATCAGTCCATTACCATGCATGCCATAGTCATTTACCGCATGCTCCACATTCATACCTACTCCCATTAAGAGAGCCACCACTCCGATTACGGATAAAATTTTTTTCTTGTTCATAGCAATAAAAATTTAATTGTTTAATAATTTAGTTTAGAATAACGCGGCAAAAGTACGGCTTTTTAAAACCTCCAACAAATAATTTTGCAACATATTTTTGGGCAAAAATCAGTCATTTGCAACAAATTTGTTGGCAAACTTCCAACATTGAACGATTTTTATTTTCTTATCATTCTGCAACTCATTCATTTTCAACTCATCAGTCTCTATAATTATGATATAATGAAAACTTTCCTTACAGTACGGCTGTAACAGTTCGTTCAACGTGCAGTCAAAAATATTCAGAAGCCTGAACATGGTATCCGAATCAATGCTTTTCCTTTTGAAAATGGAATAGATGTTATTGCGGTCATAACCTAACCAATCAGCAAGTTGGGTTGCCTTGAATCCTTTCTGCCGCGCCATTTTCTTTATACATAAACCGAGGTGAATGTTTTTCATATACAGATACTTTTGTGCGTTTGTTTCAATTTTTATGAAAAGCATGGACAACTTATTTGCCATTCAAAGGTATCACCAAAACCTACCAACCACAAAATAAGGAAGCCCATGCCACACACACGGGCATTCAACTTATTGTGAAGCGGTTGCTATTCTATATAATCTGGTGAATTTTTCGAATGACCACGATCAACAAGTAAAATGCTTTTATCTGTTTATCAATTCTATGTTTTTACATATCTTAATCTGTTAAAAATTGTGCCAAAGATATGGGTTTATTTGGTAATTTGCAAAATAAATTCTGTTTTTTTGTTTGAAAATTTGAGGATTTGAAGATTTGAAGATTTTGGGTGAACGTATGAACGGGTAAACGGAAGAACGGAAAATTCTCCCCCCCTTGTGGGGACTGAAGGTTTGGGGTGTCCGAAGGATCTTTGTCCCTTCGTGCTTTCGCCCTTTATCCGTGTTCCCGTTCATCCGTTTACCCGTTTATCCCTTCTTCCTATAAAATTCTGAAAAATCTCCTCCAGCGGTATTTCCCCGTCTCCATGTCTTTTGATTTCCAGAC
>JAITMT010000118.1 GCA_031277235.1 Tannerella sp. | reverse complement strand
CCGGCAAGTCCGAGGCGATTGTCAGACTGGTTAAAACGCTGAAAGAAAGAGGTCTCCGTATTGACGCTGTCGGAATGCAGGGACATCTCGGAATGGACGGCCCCTCAATCGCCGAATATGAGAAGGCAATACAAACCTATATAAATGCAGGAGTAAATGTGATGGTAACGGAATTTGACCTTTCCATTTTGCCTTCTCCCCGGCGGGGAATAGGCGCCGAAATATCTACGAACATCGAATACCAGAAAGAATTTAATCCCTACACGGAAGGCGTTCCCGACGATGTTTCGCAGGCGTGGACAAACCGGATGCTCGATTTGTTCAAACTGTTTCTGAAATATCCCGGCGTAAAGCGTGTTACCATGTGGGGCGTTTCGGACGGAAGTTCGTGGAAAAATAATTTTCCCGTTCGCGGACGGACGGATTATCCGTTGCTTTTCGACCGTAATTATCAGGCAAAACCGGTGGTTTCGGAAATTATCGGGGCGGCAAAATAATCTGTTTATATTCAATAAACTATGAAAAAGTCTCTCTTACTGTTATTGTTAATCTCCGGCGTCGTTTCGGCGCAGAATCCTTTCATCCGGGATCAATTCACCGCCGACCCGACGGCGAAGGTATTCAACGGCAGAGTTTACGTATTTCCCTCGCACGACATCATCAGTCCCGTCGAACCGGAGCGGAAATGGTTCAGCATGGAGGACTACCATGTATTTTCCTCCGACAATCTGACGGACTGGACAGACCACGGCGTTATCGTAACCCAGAATAAAATACCCTGGGTACGAGAAGATTCCTACGCGATGTGGGCGCCCGACGCTATCGAAAAGGACGGAAAATATTACTTTTATTTTCCGGCAGCCGCCAAACCGGAATTTGGACAGGGATTCATGATCGGCGTTGCCGTCGCCGACAAGCCGGAAGGACCTTATATCCCTGAAGAAAAGCCCATTAACGGCGTGAACGGAATAGATCCCTGCGTATTTATTGACAGGGACGGTCAGGCATATCTTTACTGGTGCGGTCGCGGCATGTGGATGGCAAAACTGAAATCCAACATGACGGAAATTGACGGCGAACCTCAAGAGATTCAGGGACTTCCTGCCGGAGGCGGTCTTAAGGAAGGTCCTTTTGTATTCGAGCGCAACGGCGTCTATTATTACACGTATCCCTGGGTCAGGAACAATACCACGGAACTTTTATATTATTGTACGGGAGACAGTCCGATGGGACCTTTCAGGGACGGCGGCGTAATCATGGACGAGTGGGCTGACGGATGCTGGACAAACCACCATTCTTTCGTAGCGTATAACGGTCAATGGTATCTTTTTTACCACCACAACGACTATTCGCCCGATTTCGACAAGAACCGTTCGGCGCGCGTGGACAGCGTCAGATTCAATCCGGACGGTTCCATCCAAAAGGTTATTCCCACCCTTCGTGGCGTCGGAATAACGGACGCCGCGAAGGAAATTCATCTTGACCGCTATACGAGCATTTCAGACAGCGCCGTTATCGTCACTTTTCTGAATCCCGCCAACACTTTTGAAGGCTGGAAAACGATTTTGAGTAAGGATGCGGCGTGGGTGAGATATAACAGCGTTGATTTCGGGCAAAATTCCCCCCAAAAGATAAATGCGCGCGTTTATTCGGCGCGGGGCGGAACGCTCGTTGTTTACGCGGGTAAAGATACGTCGGCGGAATCTGTTATTGCAAAAATTGCGGTTCCGGCGAGTGGAAAATGGTCAATCATCAATGCCGAAGTGTTAAAAACTGTGAAAGGAATACAGGATTTATCCGTATCGCTTGAAGGCGATAAACCGGTGCAGGTTGATTGGATAAGTTTTGGAGATTGAGAGGGAAAAAGCAAGATGAATATTCAACGTTTATATCAAAGCCATCGGTATCCCGTTAGGGATGCGTCGCCCGGTAGAAAAATAATCCGCCCACAGGATACATTATCTCCCATCCGGTCGATGAACGTTGTTTCCGTACGGGAATGCAACCGGCAACGGGAAACATTTTCTACCGAGCGGTATTCCCTGACGGGAATAGTTTTCTACCGGGCGATGATCCCTTCGGGATTAGATATTTATAGCCATGAATATGCGCGGTATTGTACGACCCCGACGGGGTCGCACCTGTCCGTTGCAACATCTGTCTATAAATATGTGACCGCTTCGCGGTCGGGATTTGTTCCAAGGTCTAACATTGAGTATTCATGAAAAAATATCTGAAATTAGAAATAAAATATCTAAAATTGGAAATCGGAATACTTGTTAACCCCTACTTTTGCACTAAAAATCATAAAAAAAAGTATAATTTTGTTAAATTAAAATGAAAAAATTGAAAGAAAGAATTTTTTGTAAGGCTTCCCGTTCCGGCAGGAATCGGGGGCTGTTGCTGACACAAGGATTCCTGTTTTTGTGGCTCATTTTTTCGGGTTTGCCGGTACTTGCCCAAAATACGCAAACCGTCCGGGGAAATGTGGTTGATCAAAACGGAGAGCCTTTGCCCGGCGTCAGCGTTGTGCTGAAAAACACCACAAATGGCGTCATGACGAATGCAGACGGTAATTTTGTACTGACCGTGCCCGCAGGCAGGCAGACATTGCAGGTTTCGTTCATCGGGATGCTCACGCAGGATGTGATTGTTTCCGGAACTTCTCCCGTTAATGTAGTCTTGAGAGAAGATGCGCAGCAACTGGAAGAAGTGGTAGTTGTCGGTTACGGACAGCAAGCGAAAGCAAGCGTGGTTGCCGCTATTACCCAAATCGGAGCAACGGAACTTGAACGTACCGGAGGTGTTGCAAGCCTTGGTAGGGCATTGACCGGATATTTGCCGGGAGTAGTAGCCTATACCTCAACCGGTATGCCGGGCGATGATGATCCGAGGATTGTTATCCGGGCACAAACTTCATGGAATCACAGCGAGCCCTTAGTTTTGGTGGATGGCATAGAACGACCCATGAATACGGTGGACATTGCTTCGGTACAGAACATTTCCGTGCTGAAGGATGCCTCGGCTACAGCTGTATATGGGGTAAAAGGCGCAAATGGCGTTATTCTCATAACCACCAAGCGCGGCCAGGAAGGGAAAGCACAAGTGCAAGTCAGAGCTAATTCCACCATGAAAGTGGTTTCAAAACTTCCCGAAAAGTATGATGCATACGATACATACATACTTAAAAACTCGGTTCTTGAGCGACAGCTTGCCATATCTCCGGGAAGTTGGGATGAATATATGCCGATGGAGACTATCGGAAAATTCCGTAATCCCCTCACTCCCGACGAGTGGGATCGCTATCCGAATGTTGACTGGGAAGCGGAATTGTTTAAAAGAACAGCCATGGCGTACAATTTGAGTACCAATGTTTCCGGCGGAACAAGTCTTGTGAAATATTTTGCAGCGCTTGATTATCACAACGAAGGCGACTTATTCAAGGAATTCAAAAATGACAGAGGCTATCAAAGCACCTTCTCGTTTAACCGTTTGAATGTACGAAGCAATTTAGACTTCGATTTGACGAAAACTACTCAGTTTTCCACCAATCTCTTCGGTTCGTATGGTGTACGTACAAGACCCTGGGATGCTTTCGGCGACCCCAATTCATACTGGCGTTCCGCGTATCGCACTGCCCCTGATGCCATGCGTCCCGTTTATTCCGACGGTCATTACGGATACTATGCTCCCAGAGACGCCGATGTGCCTAATTCCGTTGCCTTTATGACTGTAGGCGGACTGCAGCAAAGGACTACAACGCAGATTACTACCGATTTTGTTCTCAGGCAGAACCTGGATATGATTACCAAAGGATTAAGCGCAAGAGCCGACATATCACTGGACAATCGATTTTTGGAACAGGACCGCGGTATCAACGATCTGTACAATTATCAGCACCGCAAGTATGTTTACACCGACGGTTCCGTTTCCTGGAGAGAGGGAGAAGATTTTTCCGAACAGATACGCTGGCAGGTGCAAAACGGGAACATTAACACAAGTCAAACTTATCGAAGAGTGTATTATTCCGCCCGGCTTAATTACGAAAGGACGTTCGGATTGCATAACGTAACCGCTTTGGGGCTTTTCAGCCGTGAACGGTTGGCAACAGGCTCCGAGTTTCCGCATTATCGCGAAGACTGGGTTTACCGCGCCACCTATAATTATGCCATGAAATATTTGCTTGAATTTAACGGTGCATACAATGGTTCCGAAAAGTTTGGACCGGACTATCGTTTTGCCTTCTTCCCGTCATTTTCGGGAGGATGGACAATCAGCGAAGAATCATTCATGAAAGGCATAGGTTTTCTTGATATGCTGAAAATACGTGCGTCATGGGGTAAAATAGGCGACGACGAAGTATCGGGTCGCTTTTTATATCAAGACCAATGGCAATTCAGCGGGAACGCAAGAATGGGTAATTTTCCCGCAAACACACCTTATACTTTTTATCGTACCACTACAATAGGCAATCTCGACGTTTCATGGGAAACGGTTGAAAAACAAAATCTGGGTTTTGACTTTGCTTTCCTGCAAAATTTTGTTGCCGGTTCGTTTGATTTATTCAAGGATCACCGGACAGATATTATGATTACGGGCAACGACCGGGCTGTGCCAAGTTTTTATACCGGATTTGTTTCAACAGCCAATCTGGGAGAAGTCAAAAGCAAGGGATATGAGCTGGAACTCCGGTTGAACTATGTATTTGAGAACCGCATGCGCCTTTGGTTGACCGGCAGTATGACACATGCTATCAATGAAGTTCTTTTCAGAGACGATCCGGAACTCACTCCGGCATATCAAAAACAGGCAGGTTACAAAATGGGGCAAACCAGGGAATTTATTGATCAAGGCTTCCTGCAGTCGTGGGATGATGTTTACGGAAGTACGCCGAGAGAAGGAAACAACCTTTTAAAAATTGCAGGCGACTATAATATTATAGACTTCAACAGCGACGGCGTGATAAATGACAATGACAGAGCGCCTTATCAATACAGCGGCGTGCCCGACAATACTTACAACCTTTCTTTGGGCTGGTCCTGGAAGGAGTTCAGCGCTTTCGTTCAGTTTTATGGCGTAAACAATGTAAGCCGGTTGGTTGATTTTTCTACTTTCCATTCCAATTCCAACGTTGCCTACCATGAAGGCGCCTATTGGACGAAAGACGGCGGCGGCGACATACCCGTGCCGCGCTGGGGCGTTTCGCCAACAGGACAAAACGGTACAAGATTTTGGTACGACGGTTCATACCTGCGCTTGAGAAATGCAGAAATTGCCTATACGCTCAGCAGCGACATGGCAAAAAAATTAAATATGAAGGGCTGCAAAATTTTTCTCAATGGCGAAAATTTATTTTTGTGGAGCAAGATGCCCGACGACCGCGAAAATAACTTCAGCAGCAACGGCAGCGGAGGCGACGGCGCTTATCCTACTGTTAGACGTTTCAATCTCGGCATTGATATAACTTTTTAAAATATAGCAATATGAAAAATAGAATAAACAAATATTATAAAAAATTCTCTTTTATGCTTCTGACGGGTATTTTAGGTATGGTTTCCTGTACTGAATATTTGGATAAAGCCCCGCAGAGCGATATTAACGAGAATGTCCCTTTCGCAAACTTTCGTAATTTTCAGGGATTTGTTGAAGAGCTGTATAACAATATACCGCTTTTATCGGCATGCCAGTATCATAGCGAGTTTAATTACGGCGAAGAAGAAATGGCGAATCACGATAATCCGGATCAATTCGGTCCCCGAATAGACAAAGGTGATTATTGGGCATGGTCAACGCTTAACTTTTGCCGTTTAAGACCTGGAGGAAATCCACAAGGTACTGACCGACTCAATGATAGACGACTATGGGCAAATGCCTGGTACGGCGTCAACAAGGCAAATATCGGAATCAAAAATTTAGAAAAATTTGTTGACGGCACTCAGGAGGAAAAAAATTTAATTACCGGACAATTGCATTTTTTCAGGGGATTTTATCACTTGGTAATCATGGAATTTTGGGGCGGACTTCCATATTTCGACGAGTCGATAGATCTCAACAGCGCTTTCAATTATCCCCGTCTGAGTTATCAGGAATGTGCCGACAGAGTTGCGGAAGATATGCGGATAGCTGCCGATTTGCTGCCTGTCGATTGGGACCAGACTGCGCCCGGAAGAACAACGCTGGGTAATAACAATCTCCGTATCAACAAGGTAATGGCATTATGCTATCTGGGTAAAAATTGGCTCTGGGCAGGTAGTCCGTTGATGAATTATGCCTCAACCGGAAACAGATCATACGATCAGGAATACTGTAGAAAAGCTGCGGATGTTTTGGCGGAAGCATTGCAAATTTGCGAATCAACCCGGCGATATGAGTTAGCCGACTTTTCACAATATTCGGAAATATTTTGGAATCGCGGTCAGAGAGGACGGTTGCCGGGCTTGAAGGAGACTGTTTTTTGGGAACATTTGATTGAGCATGACGGCCGCTTCCGTTGGAATATGATCAATAATTATCGCCCGTATGCCTTGATAAATTCAGGTTACGGTTTTTGGCCTACAGCTAATTATGTGAATTATTACGGGATGGCAAATGGACTGCCCATTCCCGATCTTTCACAACCTGATCCGGAATCCGGCTATGATCCCATGTATCCGTGGAAGAACAGAGATCCACGTTTCTATCACGATTTTATGGTTGACGGCGAACGTTGTGTTCAGGACGAAGCAAGGGTTGGAGGCGATAAAGACTTGATATATGCCAGTCTCTATGCTTTCGACGATAATACTTCCGACAATGAAAAAAGAAACGGTTCTTTACGGCGGGGTGTCGGCGGGCAGGCAATGTATCGCCAGCTAACCGGTTATATGTTATCGAAATATGTCCCCAAACTTCTTAATATCTGGGATGGCTACAGAGACGGCAACACCATGGTCATAAGTCTGATGCGTTTGGCTGACGTTTATCTGTTGTATGCGGAAGCTGCGGCTCAGGGCTATGGTACTCCGCAAAGCAAAGCAGGGTCCTATGGTCTGTCTGCATTGGACGCCGTAAATAAAATCCGCGAAAGAGCCGGGGTTGATCCGGTAAATAGCAAGTTCACCGGAAACCTCGACAGCTTTATGAGTGAATTGCGTCGCGAGCGCGCCGTTGAACTGTCGTTTGAGGGTCATCGCTTTACCGACCTGCGCCGATGGATGCTTTTGCTTGAAAGACCTTATACTTTGAAAACGGCAATTTACTTTGATCGTGATCCCGAAAAGGAACCGTTTGACGATCCGGTAAATGCAAAAGTGTTGAATCTTAGGGAAAAAGTCATTTTTGAAAGACAATATGACGAGAGACACTATTGGCTTCCTTTCCTGCGCGACGACGTGAATTTATCTAAAGAATTTAAACAGAATCCGGGATGGTAGAATTAACTAATATTTTATTGATTGTAAAATGAAAAGAAAGATAATTAATTTAAATTTTTTCCTTTTTGCCATCTTGCTGCTGAATGTGGTAGAAATTAAGGCACAGGACGAGACAGACAGTCTTGAATATGCCGGATATGTAAATATAGCATTTGGAAAAATTGCTCAGGAAGATTTACCGGGAGCTGTTTCTTCCATCAATATACCCGAACTGTTCAAGAAGAACTATTATACCAATACGACCGACGGTCTTCGGGCTTTTGTGGGAGGCTATACCGGAAATATCTGGGGACAGGAACCTTTAGTGTTAGTGGATGGTGTTCCTCTCGGTACAGGAGCCGTGAATCCTTCTCATATTGAAACCATCACCGTATTGAAGAGCGCCGGCGCGGTTGTACTTTACGGAAGCAGGGCTGCCAAAGGAGTTATTCTTATTACCACCAAAAGAGGTGAAATAAAGCCTTTATCAATAGACCTGCGTGCCAATACAGGATTATATGTTCCCAAAAGGTATCCGGTTTATTTGAATGCAGCCGAATATATGGCACTCTATAACGAAGCCAGCCGGAATGACGGTATTACAGAACGGTACGACCAGTCATCAATCTATAATACTGCCGCAGGAACAAATCCATACCGCTATCCCGATGTTAATTTATATACCTCCGAATATCTGAAAAAGGTTTACAACCGCTCGGATGTTACCATGGAAGTTTCGGGTGGAAATCAGCGGGCACGTTATTATTCCAATTTTGGAATGGTATACAACAACGATCTTTTGAACTACGGCGAACAGAAAAACAATAACAATCTGCAGGTTAACGTAAGGAGTAATGTAGATATGGTTATTACCGACTGGTTGAGAGGCTCGGTGGACGCCGGCGTTATTTTTGAAGACATTTACAGGGGGAGAGGCGATTTTTGGAGCACTGCTTCAACGCTACGCCCGAACTTGTTTTCGCCGGTAATACCCATCAACATGCTGGATGTTTCAAATAAATCCATCGCAGACATGATTGAAGACCCAAGCAACAGAATAGTTGACGGGCAGTATCTTTATGGAGGAATATCCACCATGCAAACCAATGCCTTGGCGGATATGCTTGCCGGCGGATATAATAAAACCAAAAATCGCGTTTTCCTGTTTAATGTGGGATTGGACGCAGATCTGGGCATGTGGATCAAAGGATTGTCTTTTAAGACCGGTTACAGTGTGAACTATCAATCGGCTTATAACGAAAATTGGAGCGAACAATATGCCGTTTATCAACCAACATGGTCAAACATGAATGGAAGCGACGTAATTACAGGTTTGACCAAATACGGCGTTAACCGTCCTTCTACCAATGAGACCATATCATCCGCAATTTATGCGCAGGTTATGTCGTTTCGCGGACACTTCCATTACAACCGGAGTTTCGAGCAAATGCACAATTTTTCAGGTCTTCTGGGAGCATGGGGGTTCCAAATACACGACGCCAGCAACTTAACGAATTCAAGCGACGTAAACTCCGGCAGTGACTATCACCGGACAAGCAATGCCAATATAGGCTTTCAGGCAGCCTACAATTACCGCCACAAATATTATCTTGATTTCTCCAGCGCGGTTACTGTTTCCGCTAAATTACCCAAAAGCAACCGCACAGCCTTTTCGCCGACTTTAACTGCGGGATGGCGGCTGAGTGAGGAAGAGTTTTTCAATGTCTCCTTTGTGGATAACCTGAAGTTAACCGCCTCGTATGCAGATTTGAAACAGGATATCGACATCATTGATTATTATTTGTATGCCACCGACTTTAACGATAGAAGTCCATGGTACACACGCGATATTCGCGGCGGTGTTTTTGGCACCTCCTCCCGACGCGGTGGAAATGATAACCTGACTTTCGTGCAAAGACAGGAATTTCGAGTAGGATTGGAAACTTCGCTGTTAAACAATTTTATGATGTTAGACGCCAATTATTTTCTGCAATACACCACTGGCTTGCTGTCTCAAGGCGCTTCATCCATTTTTCCGTCATATTTTAATTCAGGTATAGGAAACTTTCTGCCTTATATCAACAACGACAAAGACAAACGTACCGGAGTGGATTTCACGCTAAACCTTAACAAAAAAATCGGACAGGTTGATGCAACTTTAGGATTTTCAGGAATGTACTTTACCTCGAAAGCGATTATCCGGGACGAAGCGTATGCCGATGATTACCAGTATCGTGAAGGTAAACCGTTAGACGCATATTTTGGATATGTCTGTGAAGGATTCTTTGAAAGCGCCGATGACATAGCCGCCCATGCAAGACAAACATTCGGTGAAGTTAAACCGGGAGACCTTAAATACAAGGATCTGAATGGTGACAACGTAATAGATTCAAGGGATCAGAAAGATCTGGGGCGTAACGGCTGGGCTGTCCCTCCGTTTTCTTATGGCGTCCACCTTACATTGAAATGGAATAACTTTTCGCTATTTGCATTTGGCACCGGAAACTCGGGTGCAATCGGTTTCAAAGACGGTAATTACTATTGGGTCTATGGTGATAGAAAATATTCTGAAGTTGTTTGGGGACGCTGGAACGAAGTAACCAAAAATACGGCAACCTATCCCCGTTTAACAACAACGGGAAATACCAACAATTTCCGAAATTCTACCTTCTGGATGTATAAGACCAACCGGTTCGATCTGTCAAAAGTGCAGCTTACTTATGATTTACCCAATCAAATTTTTGCAAATACATTTATTAAGAATTTGAGTGTGTATATCAGCGGCGAAAGTCTGTTTACCATCTCTAAAGAACGTAAATTGATGGAAACCAACGGAAGTGGCGCTCCGTACAACCGTTTTTTCAATTTGGGTTTTAAAACTTCTTTCTAAAATGATAAAACATATAATAAAAATAGACGATATGAAATACAGTAAGATAATATTACTTTGGGGACTGTGCATATTTTTGCTATCAGGTTGCGAGGACCTTATTGAGCCGGCAAACCAACTCATGAAAAACGAGAATATGGACAATGACCCGAATTATGCAACAGGATTTCTACTGAATGCGTATAGGGGCTTACCCGGTTATTATGCTACCGGTCATGGCAACTATTCGAGCGACGACGCTGTTACAAATGACTTGGGCAGCGATTTTGTCAGGGCGGCAACCGGTTCCTGGACTTCCACGACAAATCCCTTCAGCCAGTGGAATAATACTTACGGCTCCATCCTGCATATCAACCTGTTTCTTGAACACGTTGACAATGTGAAATTTGTAACGGATAAAGAAGCAGATGACTTGATACGCATGAGGTCGAAGGGCGAAGCGTACGGATTGCGCGCCTATCACATGTATTTTTTGTTGCGTACCCACGCCGGATATACCCCTGACGGCAAACTGATGGGCGTACCGATAATTACCGCGTCTCAAAACATAAATACGGACTTCAACCAGCCGCGTGCAATATTCGATGAATGTATTCAGCAGATTTACAGCGATTTGGATAAGGCGGAAGAATATTTGCCCTGGGAATATAACGATTTGACAAGAGACGAAGATATTCCCGAAAAGTTCCGGTCTGTTACTACAAAATATACCATGTATAATCGTGCCATGGGAAAAAACTCCCGTGAATATTTTAATGCCCTGATAGCAAGCGCCGTTCGTTCAAAAGTTTCCTTACTGGCTGCCAGCGAAGCGTTTCAATCGCCTGCCGATCAGACAAAATGGGAACTTGCCGCCAATAATGCCGCGAGAGTAATTGATTATGGAGGCGGTATAAGCAAGCTTGCCGCATCCAACAGAGGTCATCTTTTCTATGATAATACCGACAACACGGCAGAAGGAACGAATCCTCCTGAAATGATCTGGAGAGAATATATCGTAACCGATAATTCGGATTTGGAACGGGATAACTTTCCACCCTCGTTATTTGGTTCAGGACGAATGAATCCTACGCAAAACCTTGTTGATGCCTTCCCGATGGCAAACGGCTATCCGATAACCGATCAAATCAATAGCGGTTATAATTCTTCCGATCCCTATTCGGGGAGAGACCCGCGTCTGGCGTACTATATTATTTATAATGGAAGCAGGGCGGGAGTTAACAACACGCAAATCTTTACAGGTTCGCAATCCGGTACGGATGACGGAATCAATGTAAGGGAAACTTCCACACGCACAGGATATTATATGAAGAAACTTCTTCGTATGGACGTTAATCGTAACCCTGCTGCCATTCAGCATCAGCCAAGATATACGCCGCGTATCCGTTATACCGAAATATTCCTCAATTATGCCGAAGCAGCCAACGAGGCATGGGGACCTACGGGTACAAACGGCAATACTTATTCGGCTTACGACGTGATAAAGGCAATCCGCACAAGGGCAGGCGTAGGTACAAACAATGGCGATCCTTACCTGGAATCATGCAAGTCGGATAAAAATAAAATGCGCGATTTGATACGAAACGAACGTCGTCTGGAACTATGTTTCGAAGGTTTCCGTTTTTGGGACATGCGTCGCTGGAAATTGAATCTCAATGAAACGGCACGGGGTATGAATGTCAACCAAAGCACATATACTCCAATAGATGTTGAAATTCGCTCTTTTCAAGATTATATGTATTATGGTCCCATACCTTATTCCGAAACATTAAAGTTTAATAATCTGGAACAGAATAAAGGATGGTAGCAGTTAATTGTTTAATTTTTTAGAATATGATAAAAATGAAAATAAATAAGATTTTTTTAGGATTGGCGGTTCTCGCCGTAATGTTTAATTCCTGTAAGAATGAAGACATTACGTTTCCTGATTTCGATTACCAATCCGTCTATTTTGCCAATCAGTATCCTGTCAGAACGGTGGAACTTGGCGAGGATTTGTTTGTGGACAATAGCATGGACAATCAGCATAAGATAGAAATCAAAGCCACAACCGCCGGAGTTTATGAAAATAAGAACAATATTGTAATAGACTTTAGAGTGGAAAATTCCCTATGCGACAATCTGTATTTTGATAACGGCAGACCGATTCTTCCCATGCCTGCATCACATTATCAATTAGCGTCGCCGAATAAGATTACAATATCCAAAGGTAGCCTTCTTGGAGGAATAGAAGTGCAATTGACCGACGATTTCTTTGCAGACCCCTCTTCAATAGGCAATACTTATGTCATTCCGCTGGTGATGACCGGAGTACAGGGAGCAGATTCCATCCTTTCAGGAGTGCCTGCAGTTGAATCTCCCGACAGGTGTGTAAACGATAACTGGACTATACAGCCCAAGGACTTTGTTCTTTATGCCGTTAAGTTTGTCAATCAGTATCATGGCAGTTATCTGAGAAGAGGTCAGGATCAAATTACCGACCTCCTTGATAACTCGACAAGTACTTCTGTTCGCCATCAATTCGACCCGAGCAAAGACGAATTAGTGAGCATTTCTACCAATTCATTGTCTGTGGCAAGATTGCCTCTGACAATTCTTGACAGAGCGAATAAAAGTTTTTCGTTTACCTTAATATTGACGTTTGCCGGTGATAACACCTGTACTATCAGTGGAAATACTGCCGATTATACGATTAGCGGAACAGGTAAATTTGTTGAAAAAGGTGATAAAAACAGTTTTGGAGGCATTGACCGTAACGCTCTTTATTTAGACTATGCGGTCGAGTTTAGCGCTTTGAAATACCGGTATGCTACCAAAGATACGCTGGTAGTTCGAGACAGAGGCATTGCTCCGGAATACTTTAATGTCGTTAGAAGGTGATAAAATGTGTTAATCAATAAAATATAAAAGTTTATGAAACATATAAGTAAAATATTGATGATTTTTGTTGCGGCAATATGGGTCTCTTGCGTGGAAGAATACACATCCGATTATCTTCCCGAAAAACCGGATGACGTAGCAACGGCTGAATTTCTGAACGGATATGACGTATTGAAAAGCTACATCGACAAAAACGCCTCTCCGTCGTTTATGCTGGGAACAGGCATCTCGCAAAGCGATTTTCTGGATCAGGGGACATTGTTCAGTTTAACATTGGCAAATTTCGACGAAATAACAGTCAGGGATGTATTGACACATGCCTCAGTGGTCAGTAACGATGGTGAAATGGATTTCTCGGGCGTGCAATCGGCAGTTAATTCGGCAAAAGACGCCGGACTCTCTCTGTACGGATATACATTGGTTTCGCACACCATGCAGAATGCCGAGTATCTGAACAGGATTATCGCGGATGTTGTTGTACCCATCATACCCGAATCCGGAGAGACGATGTTTGCCGATTTTGAATCGGACGCCACAGGCGACGAATATCGCATGACAAATCCGGCAACCGGTATAGCTAAAGTGGCTGATGATCCGAAAGGGCAATCCGGCAAAGTATTACATCTTTACGGACCCGACGGACCCGACGGAGCAGGCTATAATCAGTCGTTTCCTGAATTTGATGTCGTTTTACCGGAAGGGAGAAAATTAGGCGATTACGTAAGTATATCTTTTGACGTGCATGTAAATGACAACAAAGGTATTTTCGGTCAGGGGATAAGGATGGCAATCAACGGTAAGGAGGCTTTTTACGGCAGTTTTGCCGACTTTGGCGCTCCCAACAATAATTGGGGCAGGAATATGGTAGTCCTGCCGGTTGCAAACATAGGTTTATCGGCTGGTGAGAAAGAGCTTACGTCTTTTACGCTTAGTGTAGGTAATCGAACCGGTGGAGGTAATTATTACATTGATAATGTTAAGGGTAAATATGAAATTACCGCAGGCGGGGTAACGGTAATAGCCGATTTTGAGTCGGACGCCATAGGCAAAACATATCCCATGACCAACCCTGCAACCGGTGTAGCCACAGTTTCCGAAGATCCGAAAGGCGTATCCGGTAAAGTGTTGCATCTTTACGGACCCGATGGACCCGGCGGAGCAGGTTATAACCAGTCGTTTCCCATATTTACCGTAACTTTGCCGCCGGGAAGAAAATTGGGCGATTACACGAGGGTAATGTTGGACGTTCATATAAACGACGATAAAGGTATTTACGGGCAAGGGTTCAGGCTGGCTATAAATGGAAGGGATAACGGTTTCGCTTATAATTCTCCATCCGGCTTCGGCTGTCCCAACAATAACTGGGGCAGAGGTCTTGTATCATTGCCGTTGGCAAGTCTGGACCTGACAGCCGCCGAAAAAGAACTTACTCAATTTGAACTTAGCGTAGCCAACAGAACCGGCGGTGGCAATTATTACATTGATAATGTTGCTATGGAATGGGAAGCAGACGGAAATGTGTTTGTAAAAACGCCTGAAGAGAAAAAGGAAATCCTCACAAATGCCATGGAAGCATGGATTTCGGGATTGATGGAAGCTTGCGAAGGTAATATAAAAATCTGGGATGTTATCAATGAACCGATGGACGACGATAATCCGACCGAATTGAAAGGCGGATCGAATGCAAGCACCTTATACTGGCAGGATTATCTCGGCAAGGAATATGCCCGCACGGCAGTCAGGCTTGTACGTCAGCATGGCGGTAACGACCTCAAACTTTTCGTCAATGACTATGGGCTGGAAATAAAGGGAAACGCCAAATGTAAAGGTCTGATAGAAATGATTGAATACTGGGAAGAAGACGGTGTTACCAAAATAGACGGTATAGGTACTCAGATGCACGTAACTTATTCGCTGAATGCTACAATTCAAAAGACAAGCGAAGATGAGATTATTGAGATGTTTAACTTGTTGCAAAAAACAGGTAAGTTAATCAGAATCTCTGCATTGGATATTAATTTAACAAATTCATTAAACCTGCCAATCAATATGGCTAACGCAACTGTTGAACAGCAGAAGGCAATGTCGAAATTCTATAATTTTATAATTCGCAAGTATTTTGAGATTATACCTCCCGCTCAACAAGCCGGTATTACCCATTGGAACTCGTTGGAATCGGCAACCCATGTTGGCTTGTGGAACAGTTCGTTCAACCGTAAATATACTTTTACCGGTTTTGCCGATGGATTAGCCGGAAAAGAAGCAAGTACAAAATAAATCATAAATGAATCATGAAGTATATAAGTAAAATAGCAGTAGCCTGCCTTATGACAGGCATCATTTCGGTTTCATGCGACGATAAACAAATAGACAGAATAGTACTGGAAGTGCCGGAACCGCCGGAAAAATCATTGGGGGTTAACGATTACAATGATCTGAAATCGTACATTGACCGGAACGCTTCTCCGCAGTTTATACTGGGAACAGGAGTTTTGCAGGCTGATTTGTTGCAAAAAGAGACAATGTATTTACTGACAAACCTGAATTTCGATGAAATCACCGTCAAAGATATCATGTTTCATAGTTCCATAGTAAATGATGAAGGTGCTATGGATTTCGGTAACGTGCAAACAGTAGTTGAAACGGCGCATCAAGCCGGACTTTCAGTTTTCGGACATGCGCTGGTTACGCACAACGAACTCAATACTGCTTACCTGAAAGCACTTATTGCAAACACGACAGAAGAAATAATTATTCCGCCACCCTCCGATGTTGAGTGGCAAGAAGGAACGACTGTACTCTTTGATTTTGAATTGAACAGTATCGGCGATACTAATCCGATGTCAAACGCAAACGGCGTCGCTACAGTTGTCAATGATCCGAAAGGAGAATCGGGTAAAGTATTGCATATCAATGGAAACACCGGAACTGTCGATCCTGTTATCGGCGGAGGAGCCAATCAATCGTTCCCTGAATTTAGTGTAACACTGCCTGAGGGAAGAAAATTGGGCGACTACGTAAGCCTGACGCTGGATATGCATATAAATAACAGCAGAGGAATTTTCGGTCAGGGGATGATGCTGCATATAAACGGTAAAGAAGCTACTTACGGTAATGTTGCCAGTTTTGGCAATCC
>JAITMT010000036.1 GCA_031277235.1 Tannerella sp. | reverse complement strand
TTCGACGCGGGTGGAAAACTGATTGACTATTCGGTTCTGGAGCATAGCGAAACGCCCGGACTGGGTACCAGAATGGCTGACTGGTTTCGCGAAGACGGGACGAAACATAACATTCTCGGACGAGACATGAATTTCAGATTTCTGAAACTGACGAAGGATGGTGGCGACGTGGACGGAATTACGGCTGCCACACTTACCTCACGCGCCTTTTTGGAAGCGGTCAATCTGGCTTACGGCGCCATTTCGGGAAATACGGACGGAATTAGCGGAGCGACGGAGTAATGGACAATTGACAATTGACAATTTTCAAATTTTCAAATCTTCAAATCTTCAAATCTTCAAATTTTCAAATCTTCAAATAGAAATTTATGATGAAATATGTAAAGATATTAAAAAACGGGATTGTGGATGAAAATCCGACGTTTGTCCTGTTGCTGGGCATGTGTCCGACGCTTGCCACGACGACTTCGGCGATAAACGGTTTGGGCATGGGGCTGGCAACGGTTTTCGTGCTGGTCAGTTCCAATATTGTGATTTCGGCGATTAAGAATGTCGTTCCCGACGCGGTGCGAATTCCGGCTTACATCGTTGTAATCGCTTCATTTGTAACGATTTTACAAATGGTGATGCAGGCGTTCGTTCCCGACCTGTACCGAAGTCTCGGTATTTTCATTCCGCTGATCGTCGTGAACTGCATTGTGCTGGGTCGCGCCGAAGCGTTTGCCTCCCGAAACGGCGTTATCGCTTCCGGCTTCGACGGTATCGGAATCGGTATGGGCTTCACGATGGCGCTGACGTTGCTCGGCGTCGTGCGGGAATTGCTGGGAACGGGTAAGGTGTTCGGAATCAACGTTTTTCCCGAAAACTACGGCGCGTTGCTTTTCGTCCTTGCGCCCGGCGCTTTTATCGCTTTGGGCTATCTCATTGCAATCGTCAATAAAATCAAAAATCAAAAATCAAAAATCTAATCATGGAATACGTACTTATTTTTATCGCGGCGATTTTTGTGAACAACATTGTGCTGTCGCAGTTTCTGGGGATTTGTCCGTTTCTGGGCGTATCCAAAAAAATCAACACGGCGCTCGGCATGGGAATGGCGGTCGTTTTCGTCCTGACGCTCTCGACCATCGTAACTTTCCTGATACAGAAATACTTGCTCGACGCTTTCGGACTGGCTTATTTACAGACGATTGTCTTTATCCTGATTATCGCGTGGTTAGTGCAGATGGTTGAAATCGTCCTGAAAAAACTGTCGCCCGTGCTGTATCAGGCATTGGGCGTTTTTCTCCCGCTCATCACGACCAATTGTGCTATCCTCGGCGTAGCGATTATCGTGATACAGAAAGAGTTTAACTTCCTGCAATCCGTCGTTTACGCCTTTTCAACCGCCCTCGGATTTACGCTGGCGCTCCTCATTTTTGCCGGCATCCGCGAACAGTTGGATCGCACCAACGTCCCCGCCGCGATGAAGGGAATTCCGATCGCCCTCATCACCGCCGGGCTGCTGGCGATGGCTTTTATGGGGTTTTCGGGGATGGTGTAGGAGACGCCGCTAAGTACTCCTAAGGAGGGACGTTCTAAGGACGGGGTGATTTTTATTTGAATGAACAGGTTTAATCTCCAACTTCAAGCCGAAGATAAAATTATTTCATACTGATATACAAAGCCTTCGCTTTCTCCAAATCTTCGGGCGTGTCTATTCCGACGGTTTCGATGTTTGTTATCGCGACTTTTATTTTGTAGCCGTTTTCGAGCCAGCGCAACTGTTCGAGACTTTCCGCCTTTTCAAGCGGCGTTTGCGGCAAGGCTGTGATTGCCTGCAGAATATCCGCACGGTAGGCATAGAGTCCGATATGCTTGTAAAATATCTGATTTTTAAGCCATTCCATAGATTTCACATCGCGAACATACGGAATCGCCGAGCGACTGAAATACATCGCTTCGCTGCGGTTGTTCAGCGCTACTTTCGGCGAATTGGGGTTGAACAGCGTTTTTTCCACATCGCTGTCTTTATCGAACGGCTTTGCAAGCGTAGCAATCTGCGTATCAGCCTCTTGAAAACAGTTTTTCAACAGTTCGATTTGTTCGGGCTGAATAAAAGGCTCGTCGCCTTGAATATTGATAATCACATCGTTGCCTGCTCCAATCTTGCAAAAAGCCTCGTAACAGCGGTCGGTGCCGCTGCGATGTTGGTCGGAAGTCATCACGACATTGCCGCCGAAGTTTTTGACGGCTTCCTCAATTCGCGTATCGTCCGTTGCAACATACACGTTATCAACGATTTTTACAATCTGTTCATACACCCGTTGAATCATCGGTTTGCCGCCAATATCCACTAATGGCTTGCCCGGAAATCTCGTGGATGCGTAGCGCGACGGTATGATGGCTATAAATTTCATGGAATCAGCAAATTATCGAATAATCTCAAACCGCGTGTAAGGCACGAGCGCTTTCGGAATACGGATTCCGTCGGGCGTCTGATTGTTTTCGAGCAGCGCCGCCACGATTCTCGGTAACGCTAACGCGCTGCCGTTCAGGGTGTTGCACAGTTGTATTTTCTTGTTTTCGTCGCGATAGCGACATTTCAGGCGGTTTGCCTGGTAACTTTCAAAATTGGAGACGGAACTCACTTCCAACCAGCGTTTTTGGGCGGCAGAAAACACTTCAAAATCAAATGTGAGCGCAGACGTGAAACTCATATCGCCGCCGCAAAGGCGTAAAATTCGCCACGGCAACTCTAATTTTTCGACCAGCGTTTGCACATAATCCACCATTTCCTGCAGCGATTCGTAGGAATGTTCAGGTGTGTCAATACGCACAATCTCCACTTTATCAAACTGATGCAGGCGATTCAATCCGCGCACGTCCTTGCCGTAAGAACCGGCTTCGCGACGGAAACAAGCCGAATACGCCGCATTTTTGACGGGAAACGCTGATTTGTCGAAGATTACGTCCCGATAAATATTGGTTACAGGCACTTCCGCGGTTGGAATCAGGTATAAATCGTCTATCGTGCAATGATACATTTGTCCCTCTTTATCAGGAAGTTGCCCCGTTCCATAGCCGGAATCGGCATTGATGACGTAGGGCGGCTGAATTTCGAGATAACCCGCTTCGCGGGCGTTGTCGAGGAAAAAATCAATCAGAGCGCGCTGCAAACGGGCGCCATAGCCGATATACACGGGAAATCCCGCGCCGGTGATTTTCACGCCGAGTTCAAAATCAATCAGATTGTATTTCTTCGCCAAATACCAGTGGGGAAGCGCGTTTTCGGGTAGTTCGGGAATAACGCCGCCCGTCTTTTCGATGACGTTGTCTTCCGCGCCTTTGCCTTCGGGCACAGATGCGTGCGGCAAGTTGGGAATCAAAACAAGGATGTCTCGAATCTTTTGCTCTGCTTCTTCCTTGATGATTTCCAGAGTTTTACTTGCTTCTTTCAGTTCCGTAACTTTTAATTTTGCCTGTTCGGCTTCGTCTTTTTTGCCTTCCTTCATCAGGCTGCCGATGGCTTTTGAAATCGTGTTGATTTCCGCCAGATTGGCGTCGAGCGCCATTTGGGCGTTACGTCTCGCAACGTCCGAATCAATCACGGTTTCGATATATTCCTGCGCGTCGAAATGTTTCTTAGCCAGCAGGCTAATCACTGTTTCCTTATTTTCGATGATAGTCTTTAATGTAAGCATAAAAATGATGAATTGAGGGTGCAAAGGTAGTGAAAATTTGTGAATTTTTATGTTGAACTTGAAAATTCCGGCTCCCGCTTCGTGGATTTGAAGATTTGAAGATTTGAAAATTAATCTTGTGAATCTTCTAAATCCTGTAAAAATCGTGGTTCAAGACGATAGATTTATTGCGTACGAAAAAACGAAAAAAAAACAGGAAGAACCGCCGTTCTTCCTGCCAACTAAACATTATGAAAAATTAAAGTTAATGAAAACTTCTTATTCTGTTACTGCTTCCGCAGTTTCTGCAACTTCTTCCACTCCATTTTCTACTGCAATTTCTTCCGTTACATCTATTACAACTTCTTCTGCTACAGCCTTTTTCGCTTCCGGTTCTTTGATTTCCTCCGCAACGGGCTTGTTGCCAAGCGGTTTGATGGAAATGTAGGAACGGTTTGCTTTTGTCTTGCGAAATACGACGGTTCCGTCAACCAGCGCATAGATCGTATGATCCTTGCCCATTCCGACGTTATCGCCCGGATGATGTTGCGTACCACGCTGACGGACAATAATATTCCCGGCTTTTGCCCGTTCGCCGCCAAAAAGTTTAACGCCTAACCGTTTACTTTCCGATTCGCGACCGTTTTTCGAACTTCCGACTCCTTTTTTGTGTGCCATAATTTATTTCCCTTTCAACGTTTTTTTATACAATAATACTTTTGATGTTTAACTCTGTAAACTGCTGACGGTGACCGTTTAACTTGCGGTGTCCCTTTCTCCTTTTCTTGTGGAATACGAGCACTTTGTCTCCCTTCACGAGGGGCGAAAGCACTTCGCACACTACCTTTGCTCCTTCAATTGTCGGAGTTCCCACCGACACGGCGCCGGCAACATCCGTCAATAACACTTTGTCAAATTCTACCGTATCACCGCCTTCTACATCTTTAATGTGGTGAACGAACAGTTTTTTACCTTCTTCAGCCTTAAATTGCTGACCATTAATTTCTACAATTACGTACATCTGTCTCTTTATTAACAGGTTAGATCCCGCAGGTGAATCTCGCTCCGAGACTTCTTTTCTACCTGCTAAGGAAAATCGGGGGGCAAAGGTACGAATAATTTCCGAAAAACAAAAAAAATCGAAATTATTTTTTTTATTTGAGAATGGTTACTACTTTTGCGCCGTTAAAATATAAAAAAACGTAATATGAAGAAGTTAATTTTTAGTTTGCTGGCGGCTTCGCTGATCATGGCAAGTTGCCAAAACAAACAGACAAACAATGCATCCGAAGTTGCTGCGGGCAATGAAACCGTAGCGGCAACTACCGTGGATACGGGGTTGGATAATCCTGTAATTCAAACAATTATGAGCCGTCACAGTGTCCGCGCCTACAAGCCGGAACCGGTTTCGCGCGATAAAATGGACGTAATCCTGAAATGCGGCATCAATGCTCCCAGCGGAAACAATAATCAGCCCTGGGAAGTGCGCGTGGTGGATAACCCGGAATTTATCTATGGCGTAACGAAAATTTTTGTTGACGAAATGATGAAAAATCCGCAGAGGGCTAAGCGCGTTCAGGATCCGAATTTCAAAAATATGTTCAACAACGCGCCGACCGTGATTTTTGTAGCGGGAAAGAAGGACGGCGGTCAGTATGATTGCGGTTTGTTGACTGAAAACATGCTGATTGCAGCGCAATCCATGGGCTTGGCAACGTGCTGTATGGGCAGTCCCGCAGGATTCATGAAGAGTCCCCCGGCAAAGGAATATTTGGATAAATTGGGATTTTCGGCTGATTATGAGCTGATTGTAACGATAGCCGTCGGTACGCCCGACGAAACGCCAGCCGCCAGTCCGCGCGATGCTTCCAAGGTGAAATATGTGGAATAATTTTTGAGTAGCTGTCATGTTAACTCTGCCGGGATTCAAAAAACCCCCGGCAGAGTTAAAAAAATCCGATACAAACCGTTTACCACGTAATTTTCACCAGAGAAACCCCATGCCGCGGGAGTTCAAAATCGAGTTTGAGCACACCGCCTTCAACATCAGCCCACAGAGGAGATGCAAACAATTGGAGTTGTCCGCTCCGTTCCAGTTCGCTGTACTGCTCCGCAGTAGGATTTTGCGGACTGCCCATCTTTTTCCAGACCTCGTATGAATTGCTGTAATTGTTGTCAATGCGATAATGGGAGACAAGCACGCGCCCGGAAGGAATGCCGCCGACTTCGAGAGAGATGTTTGATGCTTCTGCCGGGGTATCGTCGTCGTGGTAGTTCCATATCATGACTGCTGCACTGCCGGACTCCGTACTTGCCAGGGCATTGACGTCGGCATTTTCGCGGACACTCGAAACAGTCATCTGTTCCGCTGAGAACGGGTCAGACGACTTGACCGAAACCAGATCGCCCTGCATCATTCCGAACATCCTGAATACATTCAACACCGGTTTATTGACACCATTTGTAGCAAGGTCTCTGAATCCTGCAAACCACGGCTGGTCTTCGAACTCGAACGACCATGAAACGGCGCCGGCAAAATTTACGCCGTGGAGACGTGCCAGTTCGTATTTCCGTGCAAACGAAGCAGCCGTATAACTCGAATACATGACGCCGTTGCGATAGGCATTCTGCGGATGCGAATCAATCGAACACGCGGCGCACCCCTCCGGATCCGATTCCCCGATAATGACGGGAAGGTGTTTCAGTTCGGGAAACGAGGCTACCGTTTCAAACCCCCTGGATATGTTGAGCAACTGCCGTCCGATGTTCATCCGCACATGACCGTTGACCACCGCGGGACTGCCCTTGGCGTGAAATCCGATGTAATCCAGCGGCGAGCCTGTTTTTCCGGTAACATGATTCGTTCCGCGCAGACAGTGTTCAAGGAATCTTTTGAGAAACGTGTTGGCTCTTTCATTGCCGGGGTCTGTGCTGTGCGGTCCTCCGATTTTTGCACGGGGCAAAGCGCGTTTCAGTCCGTGTGCGGCGTAGTCATACAATTTGCAATACTCTTCAAAAGTACCTGACCAGTAACCGATATCCGGCTCGTTCCACACTTCCCAGTACCATGTCGCCACCTCGTCTTCCCCGTAGCGTTCAATCGAATGTTTTGCCCATTGAAACACCATTTCGCTCCATTTGTCATAATCTTTCGGAGGATGCGTCCAGCCGGTATAGATGTCGTTGTAGTTGCTTCGGGGAGTCCAGTAATGACGGTAGGGATGGGGCTTGGAGGAGAGAGCCTCCGGCATGAATCCGATTTCCACCAGCGGTTTCATTCCGCGGTTCACGTACGTATCGAATATCCGGTCAACGATTGTCCAGTCATAAACCGGATTTCCCTCCCCGTCTTCGGTGTAAACATTGGTAGAACCCCATTTCAAGGCGGGAACGCCGTCTCCCGAAGTAAGAAGATTGTGTACGCGCACATTGACGGGGACGGGGCTGAGTTGCGAAATTTCGGTGAGCAGTTTCACCCCATCCTTCATATACGTATAGTTCGGTTCGTCATAGCCAAACCATGCCCAAACGGGGCGCATGGGCTCTATCTTTTGAGTGATGTCCACCTTGATGGCTACTTCACCGGCTTCCGTCTGTGCGGTTGACAGACCGGCAACCGTCAGTAAAACAGTCAAAAGCAAATTTTTCATTTCTTCAAGGTAATTACGGTGTACGAATACCGCGGGAAAGTATATTTTGCATCTTTACCGCCAAGGGTTGCCTGTTTGCGCCTGGGCGCTACATTGTTCATGTTATCGTATGTATTGTATTCGGTCAAGTCGCAATCGCCGATGGTAATGACTTCCGCCCTTGAACCGTATTTGAAATTGCTGATGTTGATAACGGCATCCTGCGGTTTGTCCGACAGATTGACGACGTAAATGGACAGTTCGTTTTTCGCATCGTTGATTTTTGCCGTAACATCCAGCAGACTGTCAACGCTGCTGGCGGCGCTTACGACATTCGGTTTCCAGGTCTGCATCATGATTTCGTCAATATGAGCCGAAGGCTGGAACCAAATCGTGTCGGAAGTATAGTGGATGCGTCCCTGGTCCCACATATAATTAAGTCCGTGGGGCTGGAAGGTGTTGGCTGTGCCGAGCATGACAAAACTGTCGCCGTGGCGCTGGTTGGTATTCCAGTTGTGGGCATGGGCAAGTCCCCTGTCCCAGTCGCAACGGAAGCCGTTCTCCTCCATCGGATGCAGTTTGAGCCAATAACCCGGATAGTCTTTTGCCAGTTCCTTTTGTAAGTTGATACCCATTTCGTTCAGATAGGCGTCTCCCCTGTCTGCAAATGAAACAGCCCCGCTGTAGTGAGGATCCCAGGCTAATTTGTCTCCCTTGCCCTGCGCAATGAACCAGCCTGCCATCCCGGAAGCCAGTTTGTATTGCTGGGTAGCCGTCTGCAGTCTGTCCAGTTGTTGTTGCAATTGCATGATTTGTTGCCGGGATTGTGGCGTTTGCCTTAAATCTTCAATCTGTTTTTGCAGATTGAGGATTTCCTGTTTCTGTTCATTGGTTTCGCGCCGGTAGCCGTTGCCTCCGATATTGAGCGAAGTCATAATGCTCATTTCAGGATCAACTTCCCATGCTGCCAAGGCGAATTTTTTCATGCATTCCACATAGCCGGTCGAAATTCCGCGCTCGTTATCCACCTGGATATATTTGAGGTTATACGGTTCGGGATGTCCGTGCTGCGCCCTCAACGCTCCCCACGTGGAGGTAACGGAACCGTTGACGTATTCCACAAAATCCCGTATGTCCTCGGAAGTTTCGTCCATGCACATTCCGATGATGGCTTCAGCTCCGATGGCTTCCGCTGCCTGCAACATTTCTATAAAACCGAAACTGTGAGTGGCGTACAGATTGAAACCGTTTCGCAGACATGCGCGGCGTTCGTCAACCGGACCGATCATTTTTTTCCAGCGGTAAAGATAAGTGTCATTACCCACGTCCACCATGGATCCGTTGTAACGGAACGCCTTGATACCTTGACGTTTCAGTGCATCCGTGAACATCGTGCGGATGGGCCATCCTCCGGGAACGCGACCCCATGCTCCCGGTTGCAGAAACATGAATCCCAGCCGTATTTCACCCGGACTTTTCAGCGATACGCCAATGCTTCCCTTTTGGGTATTTCCGTTGGGAATCAATTCATATTCAATCTTTTCGTAACTGCCGTCGCCTTTCAGATGAAACATTTTTTCCACCAAAAGATTTCCGCTTTCATCGCGCAGGGAGATATAAATATCCGTTTGCTTTTCGGCTTTCACCCTCAATACGCCGTCGTACGGCTTGCCCGAGTCAAACCGGATACCCTGTTTGTAAAGCCCGTGATTGGTGATGCCGACTGCTCCGCTGCCGCTTACGAAAGTCATTACTTGCGTCTGGCGTCCCATATAGGCATCCCCGTTGCGTTCAAGCGTGTAGCGATATTGGGGACCGCCGGAAATGTTTTTGCTCCAGAATTTTGAAATCTGTTCATTGCCGTTAATACGCTCAAGCATAATCTTTTGAATGTTGTCCGGCAGAGAATCGAACGGGAGAAAGCGACCGTAAAACTTCCATCCGGATATGACTTCCGGATTTTTTCCGGAAACATGACCGTAAATCTCTTTTGAGTAAATGTCATACCTTTCCGAAATATTGTTCCAGCCGATTCGATTGTAGATGTTCGATTGGGAAATCAGATGGGGTATCCTCCTCTCATCCAGATAGACATAGATTTTCGAATAATCCTTTGTCGAGAGATTGAGGAAATCCGGGTCAATATTTTCCTCAAATGCCTCGCCATGAATCAATTGGCTGAATAAGCCGCCGTTGGTCTGATTATTCAAGTCTTCAATATTGGTACCGTTGAAAAACTTGGTTACGGAGGCGATTTTGACACCGGCATCAATGTTGATTTTCACCGGAACGCCGGTTTGGGAATACGCGATTCCACAAACAGAAAATAAAATGAATGATAAAAAAAACTGTTTCATGATATAAATTTTATGAATTATTATTTGCCTTTAAGGCAACAAAAATACAAAAAGATTTAATCATTTTATAAAATATGGCTGTAATTTGTTATTTCATGGAAAAACAGAGACTTTATACCCGGATTACGCGCAGAAAAAAGGTGGACAGCAGGAGTCGGAAATAACCCGCAATATAATTTTTCATGAATTTTTCGTACCTTTGCATCCTCTATTCATCAGGCAAAATGAACAAATACAAGGCATGGATAGCGGCGGCACGACCGCAAACGCTGGCGGCGTCGGTCAGCCCGGTGATCGTGGCTTGCGCGATGGCGTACAGGGCAGGAGTTTTTCGATGGATTCCTGCCGTATTATGCTTATTGGTAGCGCTTTTCGCACAAATTGCCTCCAATTTTGCGAATGATTATTTCGATTTCAAAAAAGGTGCCGATACGTCCGAAAGGCTTGGGCAGCCGCGAGCCGTCGCTTCGGGCTGGATAAAACCGCGCAATATGCTGATTGCTACATTGATAACACTTTCACTGGCGTGCCTGTGCGGTTTAGGCTTGCTGTTTTTCAGCGACTGGTGGCTGATTTTTGTCGGATTGGCGATTGCGGCAGGCGTACTTGCCTATTCTGCCGGTCCGTATCCGCTGGCTTACAATGGATTGGGTGATGTTTGCGTATTGCTGTTTTATGGCGTTGTACCGTTGTGTTTCACTTATTTTGTGCAGGCGGGTGGATTTACCGTGACGATTTTCCTGCTGTCGCTGGCTATGGGATTACTATCCATAAATATCTTACTGGTAAATAATTACCGCGATTATGAACAGGACAAGGCTGTCGGAAAACGCACTTCGATCGTGATTTTCGGACGGAAATTCGGACGGATTTTCTATCTGGTCAATGCGATTTTAGCGGTTATATTGGCGTATCCCGCTTATATTTACCGGGATAAGGGTATATGGTTCCTGTTTGCCTTTTTCCTGCTACTCGAACTGTTTACGTGGCAGGATTTGAACCGTCCTCGCGGCAGTGCACTCAATCGCACGCTTGAAATGACGGCTCGCAATGTACTGCTTTTCGCATTGCTACTCGTTTCCGTGCTGGCGTTTTAATTAAAAACCTTATACATAAGGATTTAATAAAAGCCGGTTCTTACGATATCAGCAACAGGTCTTCCGCAACCTTTTCGGCGCAGGGACCCAGGATGTCATCGTAGTAGCCCAGGATTTCGATGCCAAATTCAAATACCATTCCCGGTCCCTTAGCGGTGATGACGTTACGGTCGGCTATTGCCGGAGTTTCCAGCAGGATGGCGCCTTTCAGTTCGGGTTCGATGCCCGGATAGCAGACTGCCCTTTTCCCTTCGAGGAAACCGAGTTTGCCGAATATGCGTGGCGAAGCGCAAATGGCTGCCACCAGTTTTTTTTCATTATAATGCTTTACGAGGGCTTTAAGTACGCCTTCGTGACTGCCGAGCATCAGGCTGCCCGGACCGCCGCCCGGCAACACCAGAGCGTCAAAGTCCGTAAAGTCCATATCTTCAAACAATTCATCGGCAATAACGGATATGCCGTGGACGCCTGTTACGACTTTCTCTCCTGTGATGGAGACCGATACCGCTTCCATAGTGCCGCGGCGAAGAACGTCTATCGTGCCGACGGCTTCAACTTCTTCGAAGCCTGTTGCTAAAAATACTGCTGCTTTCATACTTGATATAAGTTTAATAATGTGATGATTAATTCGTAAATTTGTAAATGTAGGTGATTGTACCCATCTGATTGTCAGCGCTTTGTATCCGGTTGAATTTTGCTCCGCGCGCCGCCTGAATAGCGCTGTTGCGCATGGATAAGTCCTCAATATTCGTTCCTTTAGGGTTGATGGTTGCCGAGATCACATTGCCGTAATTATCAACGGTTATGTTGATAACAATTTTTCCTTCTACCTGTGCGCTGTAGTTGGGACGTTGCAGACCGCCTTCGCGTAAAGTCCTGCCGCTCAGACTGAACGAGCCGAAACCGCCGACGCCTACATTAGCGCCCGAATCGGAGTTGCCGAACGGACTGCCCTGGTTGCCTGTTCCGGAGGATGCATCTCCCTGACTCATAGCGTTTTTAACCGAATTTTCAGCAAATCCCGCAGACGATTGATTACCGGCGCTGCCGCTATTGCCGGACGAGGCGCCCTGATTGTTGCCGAAAGCGTTGGAGGCGCGGGAGTCAATGGCGCTTGCCTGCTTTTTCTGTTCTTCGATTTTGCGCTGTTCCGCTTCGCGGCGAAGTTCCTCGTCGGTTTTCCGGTTCTCTTTCGGCTGTTCGCGGGTTTCGGCAACCTTTTCCTTTTTGTTTTCGGGAATGTGCACGGTTTCCTCCTGATCCTGCGTAATCAGATTATTTTTATCGTTGTTCGGTTTCGGGTCGCGCGGAATGGGCGGAATTGCCTGCTCTATCCGGGAACTTGCCGACTGTTGCGGCTCAAAAAAACCCGCTCCCGCAAGTTCATCGCCGAAATTCACGAAAATCCCGTCGTCCCTGACGGGCATGATCGTTTTGAGTATGCCAAAGTACAGGTACAGGAATATCAGAATATGCACTATAACTGTTACAATGAGGGCTGTTATGTCGTTTTTATCGAGTTTCATCGTCGGAATCTTTTTCAATGGGACGCGTCGCCAGCACCATTTTATACTTGTTCCGGGTGGCGATATTCAACACCTTGACCACTTCGCCGTAAGGGATGGTTTCGTCGGCATATAACGCCACAAACATCTCAGGTTCAGCGATATATCTGTCTTTCAGAAATACCTCTATCTCGCTGTAGGAAACCCGCCGTTCCTTTTCGTTATCAAATGCCACGTAATAATTCAGTTCCTTGTCTATGGTTACGCGCGACAGCGGTTTGGCTGCCGTTTGTTTTTGAGATTGCGGCAAGGACACTTTGATGGCGTTGGGCACGACGACGGTGGACGAGATCAGGAAAAATATCAGCAACAGGAAGATGACGTCGGTCATCGAAACCATGTTGTAATCGGGATTTACCCGTGTTCTTCGTTTTAATGCCATAATAATCAGTTATTTGTCAGGTTGCAGGCTCATTCAGTAAATCCATAAATTCCATCGTGCGGGATTCCATGTTGTTTACGACGTTATCCACCTGCGATACGAGGTAATTATGCCCGAAAAGTACGGGAATACCGACAATCAGACCGCCTACGGTCGTGATGAGGGCTTCGTAGATACCGCTTGAAAGCAGGGCAATGTCGGCTGCCGTGCCCGCGTTCGCCATGTCGAAAAACGCGCGTACCATACCGGTAACTGTTCCCAAAAATCCGAGCATCGGCGAAATGGCGGCGATGGTCGCCACGATGGGAAGCCTCTTTTCGAGTTTTGCCACCTCTATATTTCCCACATTTTCAATGGCTACCAGTACGTCGCTCATCGGGCGACCGAGCCGCGTGATGCCTTTCTCGATCATCCGGGCAGCCGGCGATTTGGTCTTGCGACACAGATTGAGCGCCGAATCAATTTTTCCTTCGTGGATATAATCCTTGATTCTGTTCATAAATCCTTCGTCTTTCTGATTGGCTTGCCTGATAATCAGCAGTCTCTGGACAAAAATATACAGGGCTACAAGAGAAAGAAATACCAGGACGTGCATAATCCAACCCCCTTTCAAATAGAGGTCGAGCATGTTCATTTGCGCTTCGGTAGGAACGGTTTGCACAAAATTTGTTAAGTTGGGCAGCGAATCTCCCGCCGCCTCTGCCGCAGGCGTTCCCACAGTCTGTTGTAATAATAAGATATTCATATTTTGATGTTAATAGTTAATTACTAAATTGTTATATATTCTCATAAACCTTTGTACGGGCGAAAAATTTTTCACCCCTATCTTGATAAACATTTTTTATACAAGTCAATCGTTTTCTCGATGCCGAAATACAGCGCGTCGCCGATTAAGGCATGTCCGATGGAAACCTCGTCAATCACCGGAATCGTTGTTGCCATAAACTCCAGATTTTCAAGGCTGAGGTCGTGTCCGGCGTTTACGCCCATACCAAGTTTTTTGGCGTGGAGCGCCGCCGCGAGATAGGGAGCGATGGCTTTTTCCCGGTCTTTTGCGTACGCTTCGGCATAAGGTCCGGTATAAAGTTCGATCCTGTCCGCGCCGGTTCTCGCCGCAAAATCAATGTTTTCCAAATCCGTTTCGACAAACAGCGAAGTCCGTATTCCCTTGGAAGTGAACAGTTCCACCAATTCGGTCAGTTGCGTCAGATTTTCTTCCACATTCCAGCCGCGATTCGACGTAATCGCCTCGGGAGAATCGGGCACCAGCGTAACCTGCGTCGGCTTGATTTGCGTAACCAGATCGATGAACTTTTCCGAGGGATAGCCTTCTATGTTTAACTCCGTCTTTATCAACGGTTTAATATCATACACATCACTATATCGTATATGTCGCCCATCGGGACGCGGATGCACCGTAATCCCCTGTGCACCAAAAGATTCACAGTCCAAAGCAAACTGCCGTACGTCGGGAGTGTTGCCTCCCCTGGAATTGCGTAACGTCGCTACTTTATTAATATTTACACTTAATTTTATCATCCTCAATTCTTTTTATTTTTATGCTTTTTCTTGTACCTTTGCGCCCGAAGTCAAATGCAAATTTACGAGTATTTGGCGAAATAACAGTATAATTTACCAAAAAAGATTTAGACAATGAGAAAAATTGGTGTTTTCGGAAGCGAATTTTCAGTAGATAAGTTTCCCATTATCAATGACTTGTTTGCAAAATTAAAAAGTTTAAACGCCGCTGTCTTTTTGCAGTCGAGTTTCCGAAGTTTTCTGTCGGAAAAGTTCGATTTTCATCCCGAAACGGACGGCACGGTTGAAGACAGTTTGGAAGACGTGGAGATGGCGTTGAGTATTGGAGGCGACGGCACGTTCTTACGGACGGCGCTGATAGTCAGCAAGTCGGATATTCCCATTCTCGGCATCAATATCGGACGGCTCGGTTTTCTGGCGGATACCGGCAGGGGTGAAATCGGCGAAACGCTCGAAGAAATTTTTCGCGGCGAATATCGCATTGAAAAACGCAGTGTATTAAAGCTTTGCACCGAACATAAAGTGTTCAGCGGCTTCAATTATGCGCTCAACGAAGTAGCGATTTTGAAGCGCGAAACCTCGTCCATGATAACGATTCACGCCTATCTGAATGACGACTATCTCACTTCCTATCAGGCAGATGGATTGATCATTTCCACCCCGACCGGCTCGACTGCATACTCCATGAGCGTGAACGGTCCGATTCTGCTGCCTGAAAATAACAATTTTGTGCTGAGTCCTGTCGCGCCGCATTCCCTGACGACGCGTCCGATCGTTATTCCCGACAATTATCATGTCATGTTAAAAATCGAAAGTCGGATCAATTCCTTCCTCGTCTCATTGGACGGGCGTTCCGAGGCTATTTCAACGGATATATCGCTGAAAATCAGCAAGGCTGATTTCAGCACCGGCATTATTAAACGGCTTAACCACACTTTTTACCAGACTTTGCGCGAAAAATTAATGTGGGGAAAGGACGTTAGAAGTTAAAAATCGTTAAAAGTGAAAATATTTGTTGGAAAATTATGTTTTATAACAGAAAATGTTGTATCTTTGCACCGTGTTTTTCATGGTATTAGATTTAAGGTTAACAATGAAGATTGTGGTTGTCGGGAGACAACCTTTTCTTTTTTAGGGAGTTACCATTTTGAAAAGATAGAATAATGATCAAAAAAGATAACAGAAATTACAAAAACCGGGGTTTGTTTTTCAGGCGCCGCCGGTGGAGCAAGGGATTTCGCCTCTTATTTTATTTATGACTACTCTATTTTATACCTAAAATCCCGTTGGGATTATCGCTCGGTAGAGAATGCTGGGTATTCATTTATTTATCTTCATAATGGCTTGAAACAGAGATAATTTCAACAATAATAGTTTCATTGTTGACCGTGTAAACAAGACGGTGTTTGCCTGATATGCGGCGGGACCATTCATCCCTGCGATGTTTGAGTCTTTCAGGCTTTCCCGTTCCGGTAAATGGATGGATAGCCAACTCTTTCAGCAGTTTATGTGTTTTTGCGAATACAGCCGGATTTGACTTTTTGAATGCTTCAATTTCTTTTTCCGCCCGGTTCGAGATATCAAGATAGTATATCATAGACTTTCCATAAAACGCTCAAGTTCAGCCAATCCGTTAATTCTCGTAAATTTTCCTTCCTTGATTTCCTGTTCCGCCTCGGCTATCGCCTGTTTTACTTTTTCAACATTCCGTTTGTCCGCATAAAACAGATCGCCGGACGGACTCATTTCAAAAGGATCACAGCGGTATTTTTCGGGAATGGCCATATACTCTTTTACCCATTCGTAGTCAATAAGCCTGTTATCGGGCTTTGAAGACGCAGTAATGGAAAAGAACCTCTTTCCCCTTTTAACTACAACTTGCTCATCAACAGCAAGATCAAAATATTTCTTCTGTTGTGCTCTAAATTCTTTTGTTGATATTAATACCATAACGTTTTAATTTTTGTGTACATAAAAGTGTACAAAGATAACGTCTTTTTTCGGGATTGCAAAGTATCGGCAAAATTAGACAGTTTTATCGAACTTTTATCCGATTTTTTGTTGAAAATGAATGTGAAAAAGAGATGTGAAAAGTTAAATATAGTTAAAAGTGAAAATTTTTGTTGGAAAATTATGTTTTATAACAGAAAATGTCGTATCTTTGCACCGTGTTTTTCATGGTATTAGATTTAAGGTTAACAATGAAGATTGTGGTTGTCGGGAGACAACCTTTTCTTTTTTAGGGAGTTAGTGTTTTGAAAAAATAGAAAAATGATAGAAAAAGAGGGCTGAAATTACAAAAACCGGGGTTTGTTTTTTATGACCATGCAGGTGAAACAAGAGATTAACCCATGGTATCCTGCCGGGCAATGCAATCCTAATGGATCGCCCAATTTAGGGTTTTACATGGAGTATTCATGAAAAATTGATGTGGGAAAAAAAGGGCTAAAAAAGTTAAAAATAGTTAAAAGTGAAAATTTTTGTTGAAAAATTATGTTGTATAGCAGAAAATGTTGTATCTTTGCACCGTGTTTTTCATGGTATTAGATTTAAGGTTAACAATGAAGATTGTGGTTGTCGGG
>JAITMT010000579.1 GCA_031277235.1 Tannerella sp. | reverse complement strand
ACATGTTGACAATCGAATATTTGTCGTTATACGGAAGAATATGCAGTACGATTCCCCTTGTTTTGTGCAACATAGACCCTGTTTTTTCGGGATACAAAATTACAAAGAATTTTGTTTGTGAAAAAATCTTTCAAAAAAAATTTTGCAGGATAAAAAATAAGCAGTATCTTTGCAGTCGCAAATTGAAAAAATGGCACATGCGGAACATCGTCGGATGTGCGATTAATTCAGCGAAATGGCCTGTTCGTCTATCGGTTAGGACGCAAGATTTTCATTCTTGAAAGAGGGGTTCGATTCCCCTACGGGCTACCGGAAAAAGATAAAAAATAAAAGAAAAAAATTGAAAGATGGCTAATCATAAATCATCCGAAAAAAGAATTCGTCAGACCAAGACGCGTGTTTTGCGCAACCGGTATGCCGCAAAAACGATGCGTAACGCGCTGAAAAAAATCCGTACAACGGACAACAAGGACGAAGTAAAGGCATTGTTCCCGAAAGTATGTTCGATGCTCGACAAACTGGCAAAACGCAACATCATTCACAAGAACAAAGCCGGAAACTTGAAATCGAAGATTGCAAGACGCTACAACGCGCTGCAAGTCGCTTGACGTTTTCATTTTGTTAAAAATAGGAAGAAAAAGCCGAGCCTGTTTCGTAAGGTTTGGCTTTTTCCTGCTTGAAAAGATGCGGAACAGACAGGAAAAAAGAGGGCCTGTTCGTCTATCGGTTAGGACGTGAGATTCTCATTCTCAAAAGAGGGGTTCGATTCCCCTACGGGCTACGAAAAATGCAGGAGGCGCAACAGGTTGTGTCTCCGTTTTTTATGAATTTTTAAAGAAAAATATTTGCCCGTTTCAAAAAAAAGCGCTAAATTTGTGCTCTTTTTTGAGACAACTGTTAAAATAACTTGATAAAGTATTATGAGTGAAGAAGAAATGATTGAAGCGAGCGCCGGGTATTCATCGAAAAATATTCAGGTTCTCGAAGGTTTGGAAGCGGTGCGCAAACGTCCCGCGATGTACATTGGCGATACAGGAGACAAGGGCTTGCATCATCTTGTATATGAGGTAGTTGACAACTCCATTGACGAAGCGCTGGCAGGCTATTGCAAAAACATAGAGGTAACCATCAACGAAGACAACTCCATCCGCGTAGAGGACGACGGACGCGGTATTCCCGTTGATTTTCACGAAAAAGAAGGGAAATCGGCGTTGGAAGTCGTGCTTACGGTGTTGCACGCAGGCGGCAAGTTTGACAAGGGAAGTTACAAAGTATCAGGCGGTTTGCACGGCGTAGGCGTTTCGTGCGTAAACGCGCTGTCCTCCTATCTGAAAGCCGAAGTGCATCTCAACGGAAAAATTTACGAACAGGAATATTCCATCGGAAAGGCGCTGACGGACGTCCGGGTAACGGGCGAATGCCATGATACCGGGACGATTATCACCTTCCAGCCCGACGCAACCATCTTTACGGTAACGGAATACAAGTATGAAACGCTTGCCAATCGCCTCCGGGAACTTGCGTTTCTAAATGCGGGCATCTATCTGACTTTGACCGATAAACGCGAAAAAAAGAACGACGGATCGTATAAAACGGAAGTTTTCTTTTCGGAAGAAGGATTGAAGGAATTTGTGCACTACGTTGACCGCGCCAAGGAATCGCTCATCAAGGACGTGATTCACATTGTTACCGAAAAACAGAACACCCCCGTCGAGGTGGCGATGACCTACAATACGTCTTATAATGAGAGCGTTTTCTCGTACGTAAACGATATTAACACGATCGAAGGCGGTACGCACCTGGCAGGTTTCAGGCGCGGACTGACCCGAACACTGAAAAAATACGCCGAAGATTCCAAACTGCTCGAAAAGGCGAAGGTAGAAATTCAGGGCGACGACTTCCGCGAAGGACTTACCGCCGTGATTTCCATCAAAGTAGCCGAACCGCAGTTTGAAGGGCAGACGAAAACCAAACTCGGCAACAACGAGGTGATGGGCGCCGTTGACCAGGCTGTCGGCGAGGCGCTCGGCATCTATCTCGAAGAGCACCCGAAAGAAGCGAAAATCATTGTGGATAAGGTGATTCTGGCGGCAACAGCGCGTCAGGCGGCACGCAAGGCACGCGAAATGGTGCAGCGCAAATCACCGCTGACCGGCGGCGGACTGCCGGGCAAACTTGCAGACTGTTCGTCGAAAGACGCCGCCGAATGCGAACTGTTTCTCGTCGAGGGAGATTCGGCGGGCGGTACGGCAAAGCAGGGACGTGACCGTAACTTTCAGGCTATTTTGCCGTTACGCGGTAAAATTCTGAATGTTGAAAAAGCGATGGAACACAAAGTGTTTGACAGCGAGGAAATTCAGAATATCTATCGCGCCATGGGCATAACCATCGGTACCGAAGATGATCCGAAAGGATTGAACCTGAATAAGTTACGCTATCACAAAGTCATCATTATGACCGACGCCGACATTGACGGCAGCCATATCGCGACCCTGATTTTGACATTTTTCTTCCGCCGTATGCGGGCGCTGATTGAAAACGGCTACGTTTATCTCGCCACTCCCCCACTCTACCTGTGCAAAAAGGGTAAAGTCGAGGAATATTGCTGGACGGAACAGCAACGCCGAAGATTCATAGATACGTATGCGGGAGGCAATGAATCTCAGGTACATACGCAACGCTACAAAGGTCTCGGCGAAATGAACGACGTCCAACTTTGGGATACGACGATGAACCCCGAAAACCGCACGCTGAAACAGATAACCATCGAGAATGCATTCGAGGCTGACGCTACTTTTGCCATGTTGATGGGCGAGGACGTCGCTCCGAGGCGTGAATTTATCGAGGAAAACGCAACCTATGCCAATATAGACGCCTGATAATCAGATGAATCAAACAGAATTATCCGAAAAAGCCCAAGCGCTTCATCGCCAAATCGTTACGATTGATTCGCACTGCGATACCCCGACGGTTTCGGAGGAATTGGATTTCACCAACCGCGACGGTTCCAAGGTGAATATTCCGCTGATGCAGGAGGGAATGATTGATTGCGCCTTCATGGCTGTGTATATTCCGCAAGGTCCAAGAGATGAAGAATCCATCGAAAACGTTTTTAATGAGACGATTACAATCCTTCGGAAAATCCTTCGGGAGTCATTCAAACATCCCGATTCCTTAGGCGTATGCTTTTATCCCGAACAAATCAAAAAGTTGAAAAACGCGGACAAAAAGGCTGTTGTCATGGCGATTGAAAACGGTTACGCTTTCGGCAAAAGTCTGGAAAAACTGGAACGTTTCTATCAATTCGGCGTGCGCTACATCACGCTTTGCCACAACGGGGACAACGATATTTGCGATTCGGCGTTCGGGAGCGGCGAATGGGGAGGTCTCAGTCCTTTCGGACGGAATGTCGTGAGGGATATGAATGATTGGGGAATGATGATAGACGTCTCACATTCAGCCGTTTCAACATTCTACGACGTATTGAAATACAGTCAAAAACCGGTCATCGCGTCCCATTCTTCCTGTCGCGCCTTGTGCGATCACGGGCGAAATCTTGACGATGAGCAGATTAAGGCGTTAGCCGAACATCAGGGAGTAATGCAAATAGCGCTGTATAAGGAGTTTATCAACAATAATCCCGACGAAGCCTCTATTGACGACGCGATCAAACATATCCGGCACGTGGTGGATTTGGTAGGGATTGATTATGTGGGGATTGGCTCGGATTTCGACGGCGGCGGCGAATTGATCGGTTGCCGGGACGCTTCCGAACTGATTCGTATTACGGAAAAATTAATCGCTGAAGGATTTGATGATGAGAGTATTGCCAAAATATGGGGCGGAAATTTGATGCGCGTAATGGAAGTCAATAAAAGAGAAGGAGTCGTATGAAGAATAAATATTTTTTATTGATGGCAAGCATCTGGTTACTATCCTGTTGCGGACAGAAAAATGCAACCAAAGAACCCGTTCAATCGGTCGAAGTAAAAAGCGACGTCTCCGTTCCCGTTTTCAATGCCGATAGCGCCTATTCGTTTGTTGCCGAACAAGTTGCGTTCGGTCCCCGTGTTCCCAACACGGCTCCGCACAAGGAGTGCGCCAACTACCTAATTCGGAAACTGGAAGAATACGGAGCGCAAACATTTGGACAGGAGGCAGTTGTAACGGCTTATAACAAAACTCCATTGAACATCATTAATGTCATCGGTTCGTATAACCCTGATAACAAGCGGCGTATCCTGCTGTTTGCACATTGGGATACACGCCCCTACGCCGACCACGATCCCGACGAAGCCAACCATCACAAAGCGATTGACGGAGCCGACGACGGCGGTAGCGGCGTGGGCGTATTGCTCGAAATAGCACGCTTAATCCATGAAAATCAGATAGATATAGGAATAGACATCATCTTTTTTGACGCTGAAGATTACGGTACGCCCGAATTTGTAAAAGATTATTCACCCGATTCGTGGTGTCTCGGTTCGCAATTTTGGGCGAAAAATCCACATATCCCTGATTATAAGGCGAATTTCGGTATTCTGCTGGATATGGTCGGCGCAAAAGATGCTACGTTCTACAAGGAATATACATCCGTGAAATATGCCAGCCAATACGTTGAATTAGTGTGGAATACGGCAAGAAATCTCGGCTACGGAAAATATTTTATCAATGCACGGGGCGGCGGCGTAGTGGATGACCATGAATACGTTATTAAAGGACGCAAAATTCCCTGTTTAGACATCATCAACTACAACCTCGATGGATTTGGCGCGCACTGGCACACGTTGAACGATAATATGGACGTGATTGATAAAGAGACGCTGAAAGCGGTCGGGCAAACAGTGCTGGACGTAATTTACAAATATTAATGTAAAGATATGAATATAAACGAGATGCAAGAAGAAATCATCGAAGAATTTTCCATATTTGACGACTGGATGGACCGGTATGCGCTGCTGATTGATATGGGCAATTCGCTGTCGCCGTTAGACGAAAAATACAAAACCGAAAGCAATTTGATTGAAGGCTGCCAAAGTCGCGTATGGTTACAGGCTGATTATAAGGATAATACAGTGATTTTTCAAGGCGAAAGCGATGCGGTGATTGTCAGCGGAATCGTGGCGTTATTGATTCGCGTTTTGTCGGGACATTCGCCGCAGGAAATCATGGACGCCGACCTCTATTTCATCGAAAAAATAGGGCTTAGGCAACATCTCTCCCCTACCCGATCAAACGGTCTGGTGGCAATGCTCAAACAAATGAAAATGTATGCGCTGGCTTATACGATAAAGCGCTGAATACAAAACTATTGTAACTCTTATCCCTGATATTATTTTAATTCATAGAATAATATAATGTATTATTTTGAGAATCATTTATAGAGGAAATTGAATACTACAAACTTTTCCGGTAACCGGCATAAAAAATTCTTACAATCAGGCGTTTAATCTTATCCCACAGTTTTATTCCCGATGCCGTGGAACGGTCTCCGCAGACAAAAGTGATGAACCGTTTTGAAAGTCAATCAACAGCAATCCATATCCACCTGAGTTTTTTTTCTCCTTCAGGTAACTGTGCATTTCATCCAGTTCCACAATATCTACAACTCCTTCGCTAACAGGCAGTTCAACCTGTTCACTCCATTTCCTGACCCATTGATACACTGTTCCGTAACTGATGTGCAAAAGACGTCCGATACTTCTGAATCCAAGTCCTTCCAAATACATTTCCAGAGCCATGCGGCGGATTTCTACGGATTTGACGTCCGACTTTTTTTCCACGGTATAATGATAACCGCACGATTTACACCTGTAACGTTGACGGCCACCTGAAAAACCGGCTTTGCAATGCTCCGTTCCCTTACATTCGGGACAATCCATATCTTTAAAATTTTTGATTTAACGCCGCAAAGATAGGGAATATATATGAGATTAACAATACCTTATCAATAATTTGTGAAATTCCAATAGTTCTACCTTATAATGTTTCTTTTCCGGAAATATTTGCCGGTTTGAAAGGAAAAAGTTGTACCTTTGCCACACTATGAGCCAGCCGTTAGCAGAAAGAATGCGTCCCAGAACGCTTGACGATTATGTCGGACAGAAGCATATCGTCGGGGAAAATGCCGTGTTGCGCCGGATGATCGAGACGGGACACGTGCCGTCGTTTATCCTGTGGGGACCGCCGGGCGTGGGCAAAACGACGCTTGCCAAAATCATTTCCAACAGGCTGGAAACGCCCTTCTACACGCTTAGCGCCATCAATTCGGGCGTGAAGGACGTGCGCGAGATTATTGACAGGACAAAAACGAATCCGCTGTTCAACAAGGGAAATTCTCCCATTCTGTTCATTGACGAGATACACCGTTTCAGCAAATCGCAACAGGATTCCCTGCTTGGAGCCGTTGAGAACGGGACAGTTACGCTCATTGGCGCGACGACCGAAAATCCGTCGTTTGAGGTGATTCGTCCGTTGCTCTCCCGCTGTCAGGTCTATGTGCTGCAACCGCTGGAAAAACAGGACTTGCTGCAACTGCTCGACAAGGCGCTGACGGAAGATATTATCCTGAAAAACAGGAAAATAAACGTCAGGGAAACAGACGCCATTATCCGGTTTTCAGGCGGAGATGCACGCAAATTACTGAATATTATTGATTTGATTGTATCGGCAGAAGAAGGCGCCGGCGAAATAGAAATCACGGACAAAAAGGTGGTGGAACGGTTGCAGGAAAATCCCGCCGCCTACGACAAGGGCGGCGAGATGCACTACGACATCATTTCCGCCTTCATCAAATCCATTCGCGGAAGCGACCCCGACGCCGCGATTTACTGGCTGGCGCGTATGGTCGAAGGCGGCGAAGACCCCGAATTTATCGCCCGTCGCCTGCTTATTTCGGCTGCCGAAGACGTCGGACTTGCCAATCCCAACGCACTGCTCCTCGCCAACGCCTGTTTCGACGGACTGAAGAAAATCGGGTGGCCCGAAGGGCGTATTCTGCTTGCCGAAGCGACTGTGTATCTGGCGTGTAGTCCGAAAAGTAACTCGTCGTACATGGCGGTGGAAACAGCCGCTTCGCTCGTCCGCGAAACGGGCAATCTGCCTGTCCCGCTGCATCTCCGCAACGCACCAACCCAACTGATGAAAGACCTTGATTATCACAAGGGTTACAAGTATGCGCACGATTATGAAAACAATTTCGTCAAAATGGATTATCTGCCCAAGGAACTCCTCCAGACCCGCCTGTGGTACGGACAGCACAATCCCCAGGAAGACAAACTCATAGAGCGGATGAAACTGCTTTGGGGAGAAAGATATAAATAGTTATTTCTGACCGAATCCATTTTCCCGCAGCCAGGCGTCCACCCGCGTTTTGATAATATTTTTCAGTTGAGAATGCATGAATCCGTAATCATCCTCAATATCAAGAGTATCTATCTTTTTATGGGCAATCTGATCCGGATAGAACCTCTCAATATACGCCTGATGCCGGTCCTCCATACAAAGTATGACATCCGCCCACTCGACGAGTTCGGCAGACACCGGCGCATTTGCATAGAAAGCAATTCCCGCCGATTTTGTTTCCAGCCCCGAATGATCCTTGTACAGGAGTTCGGCAGTCGGGCTGCGATCCATGTTTGCTGTGCATACGAATAGAATTTTTGTCATTTTTTATCTCCTTTCCTTGAAAAAACACTCCAAAGTAAATCATAATTTTATTATCCGCCAACGGTTTCCGGGAAAATATTACGGAGATGTTAAAAAATCATAAAATTCCTGTTGCGTTCCGGGCTTTCAAATCCGGCAGAAAGAGGGGAGAAAATACCCGGACTTTCCTTATTGAAGGTTCGTTGTTCCTTCGTTGAAGGTTCGTTGATCCTTCGTTGTGATTTTTTTGTATTTTCGGACGGAAAAAAGAAAAAACCGCCGGTTTTTCGGTCGGCGGTTTTTAACATTTTTTTAGAAAATCCGTCCTATAACGTGCGTTCTTCGGCGGTGAGATTTCCGGGCGTGTCGGATACGGAGATTTCGATTTTGTCGCCGTCGAGACTGACATTTTCCTGTGCGGCGGTGAACGTCCATTCGTAGCCGATGGAGTCGGGGACGGCTTGGGCTTTTTCCACTTTCGTGCCGTCGGCGTTGGTGATGAGGACGGTTACTTCCCGGACGGCAAAATCGTCCGTCACGCGGATGCGGATCGTGTCGCCGGGCATTCCGGTATAGCCTGAAATATCAATATTTTCGATATTCGGCGCGTTCAGGAAGTCAGCCACTGCTACATGGAAAGACGTTTTTCCTTTTTTAGATGCTTTTTCTTCGTATAATTCCCGGTTTTCGGGCGTTTTGCCGTAGAGGATCGCCGACTGGAATTTTTTGCGCTGCTCCAATTGTTTTTCTGTTACCTTGTCGCTTTTGCGCGGCACTTTTCCCACGATTGTTTTCCCGGCTACCTGGCGAAATACGAGTAAATCGCCAACCTTGCCGCTCAGTCCGTGGGTTACCACGTTGTAGTCTTGTTTTGCCATAAGTTTATTGTTTTTGAAATGAATAATTTTATTGAAAACTCTATTTTTAACCCTGACAGGGTTTTAAAGCCTGTTAGAGTTGCTTCCGTCCTACGTACAATCCGCCTCCTGCAATCCGTTAGGATTGCATCGCTCGGTAGAAAATGTATCCCATTGTTGGATGCATTCCGTACGGAATGCATCCTGTGGACGGATGACCTTTCTACCGAGCGATGCATCCCTGACGGGATGCAGACGATATCGGATATAATGTTGAGCATACATATCATTAATATTCGTTTGTAACTGTAACAGGAGTTTCCTGTTCAGCGAACCGATTTCTTTTACAATCCTCACTGCTTATGTAAAATTATGGTTTCATCGTCTTGATTAGTCAACGTCATGGTATTACCATTTACTTTACCGCTAAAAACAGTAGTACCGTCTCCATCTTCGTCTTCTACAACAAAAGTTATGGTAATATTGGGGTCTTTATAAGTGTAAGTACCATTAATTGAGAAAGATCCATCTAAAGGAGTTATTCTAACGGTTTTTTCTGTCTGGAAAAGAAACACTAATTCAGCATTAGTATCCGGGTCTGTAGCTTTCCAACTCGTTCCAGTCAATCCATTTTCCTTATCGTCTTCTTTGCTGCAAGAGCAAACAAAATTCATTGCCAAAAGGGCAACAATTGTCATAACAACCA
>JAITMT010000543.1 GCA_031277235.1 Tannerella sp. | reverse complement strand
CGCCGTCGGCGTCGCCGGGCACAGATAAGCTTCCGGGATAGATTTCGTCTAAATACTCGATTAATTCTTTGAATTTCATGTTTTTCTCCTTGTTTTAAATATTTATATTATATAATTCCGGGCGCAGTCCATTGCAGGATATTGCGTTCCTGCGGCGGAATCTTCAGTAAAAACAAAGCAGTCGTAATATCGCTTGAAGAAATCGCAAGATTAACGGCCGCGATTAAGAAGCTGTATTCACAAAATAGGGGTCATTTGCAGCAACGAGGCAAAAGTGTATGAATATGAGCAATCATAATGTCGTTTTCGTGTGAAGAAGCGGTAATTTCGTAGTCTTTTGATAGCAGTCTGTAGTTGCCCAACCAAGCAAAAGAGCGCTCAACGCGCCAACGCTTAGGCAGTATCTCAAACTCAGGCTTGATGCGCTCAGATATGTCACAGGTAAGCCCTAAGCTCTCGACATAATCGGAAAAAGTGCCTCTGTAGCCCTCGTCGCCGCAAACAGCCTTGATTGTACGGTATTTCCACACGGCTCGCGCAAAAGCATCTGCGTCTGCTATTGTGTCATGTATGTTCGCCGCGTGTACTCGAACCGCAAGCAGATTTCCATCTATGTCTGTCACTATGTGCCGTTTATGTCCCTTGATTTTTTTTCCACCCGTCAAATCCGATTTCCTCCGAATCTGACGTTGTTTTAACACTCTGTGAGTCTATCAGGCTGTACGTCGGCTATAGTTCTCTGTCTGCTTGAACTCGCGATACGGCGACCATATCAGACAGTATCACTTCCCATAGTCCTGTCAGTTTTGCGCGGCGGCAGAACGACCACACTGTGCTCCGCTTTGGGAAATCTTTCGGAAGCATTCGCCATTGCCACCCTGTTTTCGTTCTGTACAGAACAGCATTTATCACTTTTCGTTTGTTGTTTCTGCTGTTTTCACCGTAATTTCCATTGAGTTCTTTATAGCGGGTTTTTATCTCTTTCCACTGTGCATTTGTTAAATCTGTTTCATATTTCCTTTTCATTGCGACGCGCCTTTCCTGTTTTTATTACCACTTATTCTACCATTTTACGCGCCTTCCCAGTCGATTCTGTCAATACAGCTTCTGAAGCATCTGAATATAATATCCTTGTGGGCTGGCGTAACGAAGTCAGAACTCAAATTTTGCATAATTCGTTGAACATCTGGCGAGGGGTCTCTGTTGGTAAGTAAAAAAAACCAAATTCCACCGAGAGAATATATATCACTACGAGGGTCGCGCAGCGATGGATTTGATATAAGCCGCCGCAAATTTGTTCCCCCGTCTTTGTCAATTTTGTATGGTCGCCTGTTTCGAGATATGCACTAATTCCGAAGTCAATAATTTTTATTACTCCGTTATTTTGAACCATTATATTACTCGGTTTCAAATCACGATGTATTATGCCGTTCTTATGTGCATATGAAAGCCCTGCAAGAATACCTCGAATCGGCTTTTTTGTGCGTTCAAAGGACACGCCGCCAACTTGAATAATATATTCGCTCAACGTTCGACCCTCAACATACTCCCAGCGAATAAAAGGTTTAGCATTTGTTCGCCCGATGTCATATACACGCACGATATTCTCATGATTAAGGTGAAACAACATTTTAGCTTCTCTAAAAAATCGCTTTTCACCTTCCGCTTTATCATCATCGGAAGCAAATACCGGCTCAAATATTTTTATCGCAAAATTCATATCTAATAATTTGTGGTAATATTTGTAAACCTCTCCAAAACCTCCGCGCCCTAATCTCTCTCCGTATTCGTATGAATCTTCATTTAATGAAAATTTATCGTTGTCATTAAGGAGATTTTCGATATACTCAAGCGCAGGTTTCAATGAATTATTGATAAAGGCGCGACGTTCAACATAGCCGCCTTTATCTTGCATAAATGTGCGAAAACCTGCTGATGTATGATGTCCTGAAATATCAACAGGAAGCAGTTTTTTCAATTCATTGTTCGCAAGAATTATACGGCGGTCATTAGTATACTCTTTCTCAGGATAATCACCGTTTGTTGCCTTTGCAAGCAATCCATACATAAAACGTTTGAGGGTAGCATCTAAATCTTGAATATTCATAATTAAACACTACCCCCAAATCCATGATAATAAGATAATTGTATTTGTAACTTACCGTAAACTTAACCGCACCTTTTTCATTTCAAGAACACAATCCTTAATTTTTTCGAAGTATTCGGAATATCCAAAGCATTCCGCAACAACTCGTTCAAAAGCAAGCCTAGCCGCGTGTTGGTATTCCTCAATCGTAGTCATAATCCGCCGTCCAAGCAACGGCTTAAACGCTTCAATGATTTTATCCGCATCGCCATCGGACAGTTTGCGAGGGTCAAGCATTAATATTTTCTTTACGTTCTCGGCACGATTGTCTAATGCACCCAAGCCCTTTGGAAAGCCCGTTGCTTCTGAATAAAATATTCCGATTACAGAATTTAATAAGACATGACATAACGTAAGGTTCACCGAATCATTAAGCGGATTAAA
>JAITMT010000518.1 GCA_031277235.1 Tannerella sp. | reverse complement strand
TTTTCTTTTCCAGAAATTTCAGAGCAGAATAAAATTTGGAAACGTTATCTGCCTGTTTTTCAATCACACTCTCGCCACTGCGATTTCGCTCCGTCCATTTTTGAATATCGCCCAATTCTGTTTCAAAGTCTTTTAAATGTGATTTATAGGTTTCCAAATCAATTTTTATTTCTTCTTCATTGAGCGATTTAATAATGGTTTCTTTTACAAATTCTGCATCGAGTTTTGCATTGAGAAAAACATTGGTAATTGTTCGCGGAATATTCTGATACTGACGACTTTCGAGCAAAGCGTATTTTCTAAACTCGGCAGACAGTCCTTTGTTGTTTCCATACAAAATATTGCGATAATCCTCGTAACTATTGATTATTTTTGTGTAGCCAATATTTCGTCCGAAATTATCACGAATTTTATCCCAACTTTCAAACGCCTTTCCGTCATTATCAAGAAAAAACGCTTTATCGTAAGCAGAATCAAAAAAACGAAACGCTACCCTGCCTTGCGACTTGAATGCTAAAACACAAAATATTCCCGTTTCGGTTTTGACCTCATAAACAATATATGAATTTTGAAATGGGAAATAATATTCATCAAAATTTTTCTTTTCTCGTGGAATACCCAATTTTTGTTTGTCGGCATTGTAGAAAAACAGAACTGCCCGCAATAGCGTGCTTTTCCCAACGCCTTGCGTACCAATAAAATGCACATTTCCGTCAAGATTTACTTCGGCATATCTGAGCGACTTATCGGCAGAATTGATAAATATTATTTTATTCAGGTATTTCATTTCTTATATCTTCGGGAATGTTAATCGTTAAAATAAGTTGCTCCAAATAGTTGAACGAAGCCAACACTTTATATTGTTGCGTGATTGGATTTTCCATTTCAATAAATGAATCGTCTGTCAAAATTTTTAAAATCCGTTCAAGAATTTCGCGCTGTGAAGTTTTGTCGGCATATTTTTTCAATGCTTCCAATTTTATCTCCAAGTCTGCATCGGTTTTCATTTTTTGTATAATATCCGAAATGTCAAATCGTACGCCCGAACTAAAATCGTTTCTAAATGTTTTCAAAAAATCAACAATATCAATCCACTTAAAAGCCGTTTCAATCTTTTTTTCAAGGTCTGCTTTATTTTCGGGGCGAGAGAAATAAAAATATTCATTGCCTTTTTCCAATACAAAATGGATATTCAGAAAATAATCGTACAAGTTCTCGAAATTTTGTTCATCTTCAATCACTTTGTACAAATCGCTTATCCTTTTGTCAGAACTGTTTGAGTTGATAAATTGCCCTTTACTCAAGATTTTAAATATTTCGGCTGTTTGTGTTGGTACTTCCATAATCCTTTGTTATTGAGGGTAAACCATTGCAAATTCAATATTTTCTTTTTCTTGAAACTGGTCGGTAATTTCAAAAACAGTTGAGTATTGAGAAACTAATTGGCAGTAAATTGTAACCATATCTTCAAACGAAACATCTTTCGGATATTGGTAGTTACAGACAAAATCTATCAAATTATAACTCGAAGCGGTAAATCCGTTTTTCATCTCTTCGAGATTGATTTGAATTTCTTCTTCAATCTGCGTTTCTAAATACTCATTCGAAATTTTCTCAGCAACAGGCAACGAAAATTTCACGCCCGATTTTATTCGTTTTGAAACTTTAAGAATACTTGCATACGCATCTTCATCCGACTGTAAATACTCCAACGAAAGTTTAAGCGGATAAGTCGGATTCGGTTCAAAAACAACAGCATTGTTATTACCTAAAACTACTCGAAAATCGGTTGAAGTCTCAAGAATAAATTGGTCTTTCAGATATTTGATTTGTCGCAATTTTTCAATGACATTGTTTTGATATTGAATTTGATTTAAGAAATCAATAATCTGCCGTTCTGTTTCGATTAAATTGTGCGTACATTTTTGCAACTGAATTTTGAGTTGAATAATTATTCTGCTCAATTCTTCGTCTGTTGCTGTTTTGAAAAATGTAATATCGCCGTCCGCTAACAGTTTTTCGGTCAGTTCTATCAGTTTTACAATGTCTTTTCGCTTATTATCCAAGTGGATAAGTTTTGCTTTTTTGTTTTTGTAGTTTGGTTCGTTTTTGAAAGTATTATCAATATTCCGCTTTAAATCAACCACATTTCGCAATGTACTGTTACCCACATTCCGTAATGTTGTTTTTACTATTCGCAGGTAATTGTACTTTCGTTGTTCGTTGGTTTCATTCAGGTAATAATCAATATTTTGCTTGATTTTTTCGATATTTTCGTTTATGTAAGAGGTGTTGATTTCTTCGTTTGCATTCAGAACCTGCTCGAAAAATTGTAAAAACAAATCGTCAATTTCAAGATTATTGCCATTCTGCCTGATTACATCACGACTTAAAAGATATTGTATGCGATTGTCGTTATTTTCAACTAAATCAAGAGCATATTCATATTTATAATTGACGGATTTCCGTTTCTTGAACATTTCAGACAACAAATTTGCCTCTCGATTTAGAGTGGTAAACAGTTCTTTTATGTTTGAGAAAGTGTTCATACTTCAATTATTTTTCGCAAAAGTACAACTTTTCATTGAGTTTTTACCCGTAAAAACTATTTTTCTTTGAAATTTTCTTTTACCGCAATACGGCTCGATTCCCTCAGCAATGCGTGAAATCGCCCGTTAGCGGCAGTTCATTTATTCGGGCATTAACCATTCTTCCTTCTTTGTTGCGAGGTCAAATTTATACACTCCTCCCCTCATTCCAACATAGACTACATCATTTTGAATTACCATTGAGTTGGGATAAAGAAAACCCCACTCCCAATTTGGATACCTCTTGATTGGTGTTTTCTCGATTCTTAATGTATCATTTGGTAATTCTATTTCTATAATTGGAACTATTGGGCGTCTAATTTTTATCGCCAATGTGTCAAGGTTTGCTTCCCTGTCAATCGAATATAAACCCGAACAAGTGAAAACAAGCATATTGTCTTTACTGTCGAGTTGTATTGTGTTTGGGGCATCGGGTAATTTTACAAATTCTTCCAATATCCATTTTTCCCGTTCCCTTTTTATTTCTATAATATTTCCAAATGACATTCCTAAATGAGCAAGTCCTGTTATAGCATAAATTCTATTGTCGCGTTTAACGAATTGCACAACAGGTGAGGAAAACATTGAATTAACTATTTCATCATTTTTCTTTCCATTCTTTGAGTACCAAAAAAGTCCTCCACCCCATTCGCCTCTATCAAAGGCAACTAAATAACCGTCTGTTACCTGAATAACATCACTTACCCCTAATTGTTCAATTTCAAATGGCAGTTTTTTATTAGCAAAATTTCGCCTATATGTATATGAACGGTCATTAACTGCTCTGACTTCATTGCTATCAAGATAAACAACCCATTCTTTATCAGCACTATTGTATCCCATAATATTCTCCGGAATGGGATAGGTATTCCAATTTTTCAAAAATAATACATTCTCTTGCCCAAAAGCCAAAAGAGAAACTGTAAAAAGTGTTAAAATGATAATAGTTGTTTTCATTATACTTTCACATAATTTGTTGTTAATTACTGCTTTGTCCCGCCGTATAGTCCGCCAAATTACCGATAACGCCCGAGCCGCCAGTTATGTGCTGCCCATTATCCGCCATTTCTACAGTTTCCCTATTTCTTCAATTGATAATTGTGTGACTGTCGAAATTTACTCATCACATCGGTCCATCCATTCGAATGATCCGTCTGCCGCCGCCTTCACCGCCGCCGGGACCTCTCTGACCCGGAGGACCGCCGCGCCGCATGTCGCCCATCGTTGCGCCACCCTTGAAAATGCTGAAGCGGTAGATGAAGTGGAACATGAAGTAACTCGTCAGCGTGTTGTATTCGGAATAGCGGTTGTAATTTGCCGAAGAAGAGTAGGATATGTTACTGCGCTGTTGCAGGATGTCATAGATTTTGAAGCGCAGCGTACCCGCGTTGCCTTTCAGGAAATCCTTGGAGACGGATGCGTTCCAAAGCCATTCCTTTTGCTCGAATCCGGACGAATAACCCTGATTGGTCGAGTAGGTAATATCGCTTTCGATGCGGAAAGAGAGTGGCAGATAAACGGTCGCAGTTGCGCCGCCACCGTAGTTGTACGTGTTCAAATCCTGCTGTCCGTCGAGCGAGTTGCGGGTGCGCTGGTAGGAGATATTTCCGTTGACGCCGAGATCGAGCAACCCGGAGCGGTAGTTAATCCCCAGATGGTCTTGCAGTTGTGTTCTTTTGTTCGTATTTTTCTCTCCGTTGCTGAAACTGCTTTCGTTCTGGAAAGAGGCAAACGCCATATTGTTGATGGAAATTGCCTTTCCGAAAATCGGCGTGTTGAACATAAAACGCAGATTGCCACCGTAATTACCGTTGCTGTTCAGGTATGTCGTATGTCTTTTTCCGGTGTTCGGGTCGTTGGTCGTAGAATTTACCACCGCATTCACGATGTAATTTCCGTTTGCCATCAGCATGAACATGGACTGTTTTTCCGGATTGTAATTTTGAATGCGAATCTGTAAATCGTTGGTATATATCGGTTTCAAGTCGGGATTGCCTTCTGTCGTATTCAGCGGGTTGGACACGTCCAGAACCGGTTGCAGTTGCTGCATGGTCGGCTGGGACGTTTCGCCCTCATATTCAACGCGCACGTTGAAATCGCGATTTGGACGGTAATTGAACTGAACGGTCGGCGAATAGTTCACGACGTGGCGGCTTCTCGAATCGAGAATGTTGTCTCCCACGAAAGTTTCGAGTTTCGAGTAAGACGGGTCCACGTTGAAACCGATCGTATAATTGTATTTTTCGCGCTGCGCCTTGAAAGCGATGCTTGCCCGCTGATTCGCCGCTTCGTTACGTGAACTTTTGCTGTAGGTCGAATCCAGCACATTGTAATTGCCTGCACCGTCGAGCGAAAAAGCGTTTTTCAGCGCCTCGCGCTCGCTGCCGTTGTAACGGTATGACAACTGGATGAAATTGTTTCTTCCAACCGGTTCCACCCACGAAACAAAAGCGCGGTAATTGAAGTTCGTATTGTCGTAATCTATCTGCTGGTCAATGAGTTCATCTTTCATATTCGGATCTAATAGAAACCGTGTCAGCGAGTAGTTGTGGCTGTCGTTGATGGTATTTCCTGTTCCCGCCGAGAGAGAAACGCTCAGCACCCTGCCCCAGTCGTTCAACCTGCGGCTTGCCTCCAAACGTCCGTTCAAATTATAGCCGTGTCCCTTGGAAAAAGCGTCGGAAGTAACCGTATTGATGGAATCCCGGGTGCTGTTCAGCGTGTAGGAATCGCTGTTTTCGCTGCGGTTGGTGCCGCTCAGGGAGAAATCAGGTGTAAAAATAACCTGCGTGAGCGTGTCGGGTTTCCACGTCAGACGCAGATTGGCGCCCACATTGTTGTTGATGGCTCTGTTTGCGGCTGTTTCGTAGTCAAACGTATTGCCGCTTTTGAGGATGTTTTCGGTTTCTTCCTTGGTTTGGGCGTCGTTGTCCGAATGTGAATACCGGATATTTCCGCCCAGCGTGAGTTTCGGGCTAAATTCCTTGCTGAAATTGAGTCCCATGTTGCCGGACGTCGTGATACCGTTGGCGCCGCCAAAAAACACCATTCCGCGCCGTCCGCCGCCGCCCATACCGCTGAACATCGTCGAAGCCAAATCGGTGAAGCCCATGTTGTTCGTATTGTTGATGCCTCCCAGCAGCGAATACTGGTCGTTGTTCACGAAACGGTTCACCATCATGTTGGCTTCGTAGCGATCCTTGCTGCCGTATCCCGCAAAAGCGTTTCCGAAAACGCCTTCCTTCATGCCGGCGCGAATCTGGAGGTTGATAACCGCCTCCTCCTCGCCGTCGTCGAAGCCCGTCATCATCGCCATATCGCTGCGACGGTCGTATGCCTGCACCTTCTCCACCATCTTGGCGGGTAAATTTTTGGATGCAACTTTCGGGTCGTCCGAGAAAAATTCCTTTCCGTCAACGAGGATTTTCTTGATTTGCTTGCCGTTCACCGTAACCGTCCCGTCGGCAGCCACTTCGGCGCCGGGCAGTTGTTTCAGCAGTTCTTCGAGCATGGCGCCGTCCGTTACCCGAAAGGCGTCGGCGTTGTATTCCACCGTGTCGGCTTTGACGATCACTTCCGTTATTTTGCCCTTGACGACCGCCTCGTTGAGTAAAATGCTGTTTTCCGTCATTTCGATTTTGCCCAAATCAACGGTAGCGTTCCGACCCGTAACCTGCAACGCATGATAGACGTCTTCCAGTCCTAAAAATGTTACATTCAAAATATACGTGCCGGGCGACACGTCTTTGATGGAGAACAGTCCCCTGGCGTCTGTCGCAACGCCTGCCTGCATCGTACTGTCCTTGCCCGACAAAAGGCGAACAGCCGCCGATTCGACAGCCTCGCCGTTGGATTTCTCTATTACAATACCCTTTATCTCAACCTTGTTTTCCCTTTGCGCCGTGGCAGGCAACACCGCCGTGCACATCAAAAAACCAATACCTGCTAAAACCAATTTTTTGCCTTTCATATTAAATAAACTTAATTAGCCCCTTTGACTGCGGAAGGAGAAAAAAGTTTAATGGGGGAAATATAAAAAATGTTAAGCAACGTCCCAAAGGAAAAAATACCGGTAATAAACCTTATTTACACCTGATTTTATAGACAAAAATACCTTATTAGCAGTGATTTATGTTTTTTTTTTTCAATCTCATTACGACAAAAAATCCCTAACGAACCTCAAACCTTGAACTTTGAACCTTGAACCTTGAACTTTGAACTTTGAACCTCAAATCTTCAAATCCTCAAATCTTCAAATCTTCAAATCCCCCCAATCCCCCCAATCCTCGCCAGCGGGATTTCACCCCGTTCATGTATAAATCGGGGGTGTTCATGTACGCAGGAGGCAAGTTCATAAAAAGCAGCCTTTTTTATTTTTTCATGCAAAAAAACGCCTCTAATTTTGCCGCGAATTTATCAAATTTATAAACGATGAAACAGAAAATATTTTTCCAAATGCTACTGTGCATATCCATGATGACAGGTATGGCAATGAACGCCGGAGCGCAGATACAAGTCAGCGCAGGCGTCGGCGGGGGCGTCAATATCGCTCAACATTACATTGGTGAAGATAATGATTACTATGGCTTTAACCCGTTGGTGACGGCTCAGGTGGATTTGCAATTCTCGCGCCTGCTGGCGATGCTCTTCTGGATCGAAGGACTGAGCGGCATGTCGTTCAATCCCGATTTGGGAGACGGCTACGACTATCGCTACAGCATCAACTACGTCGGCATAGCTCCCACGCTGAAATTTTGTTTTCCGCGCCGTCCGCTCTATGTGTACGCCGGTCCCGGTTTCGGATTCAATACGACCGGAAAGGTGAGACAGTCGTATGCCGATGGCTTCGGTTTTACGGAAAACATATCGGACATGGAAGTGCGGATTGACGCGCGGATGGGAGTCGGATACGACATATTCCTCAACCGTCGCTTGACGCTTTCGCCGTTTGTCGGTTTCAACCTGGGACTCAACGACGTCGTTACCGGCTCCTCCTGGACGGCAAATATCTTTCAGGGCGGAATCGTGCTCCGGTACAATGTAAATTGACATTATTATTTTTTATTATTAATTTTATAATTTTATTTTTTATGAGAACAATTGTATTAAAATCCATGATTATGGTTGCAGCATTCGTTTGCTGTATGAGTTGCAGTGATGACGAGAATGGCGATGTACGCGATGCTTTTGTCGGTTCGTACAGGATTGAGGAAACGGCTATCGTTGATGGTTTGGAGTATAAGGACAACTACAACATCACCATTGTAAAGTCGTCGGTCAGTAACACGGATATTGTCATCAGCAATATCCTAAACACCGGTGCGTCGGTGAACGCCACCGTCAGCGGCGTGAACTTCAACATCCAGCAGCAGACGATTAATTCAGCGGGTGTAAACGGTTCAGGGCGTCTTGAAGGCACATTGATCCGTTTTTCGGTGTTGGTTACGCAGCCGAACGGTTTGGTCAATTTTACCTGTGAAGGTCCCAAGCAGTAACAAATGATTTTTAACGATGGCTACAAAAATCAAAATCAAACATCAGACCGGCTCAAGAGTGGGTCAAGTAGAAGAATTTGCTGCGCAGGGCAGCGAGTTGTTAATCGGACGCGGCAATAAATGTCAGATTCAGTATGATCCCGACATTGACGACCTCGTAAGCCGCGAACACGCCGTCATCTCGGCTGACCCTGCCGAAGCAGATACGTACTGGATTGAAGATAAAAACAGCAGCAACGGACTCTACGTCAACGGAAAGCAGGTATGGGGCAAGGTGAAAATCTATGCGGGCGACCTGATAGAAGTCGGCGCCAAGGGACCGACGTTCATCTTCGACCTTGACCCGCGCCCCGAAAGCCACATCAAAAAGACGCAAGTCATTGACATCGAGCCGGTAAAGGCTACCAAACAGCACGGTGTGATAGCCGACGCTCCTGTTGTAGAAAGTCCCGTTGCTACTCCGGTCAAGCAATCGGTCGGCAAGGAAACCGTGCAGCGCATGGTAACTGCCGAGCGAAAAAAGACCAGGTTGAGTACCATCCTTGTTGCCGCCGGAATCCTGGTGCTGATTCTGGCGCTGGGCGGTTTTATCTTTCAACAGATGAGCGACAGGGGAAAAGTAACCGGCGGAGAACTCGGCGAACTGGGCGAGAAAATAGGCTCGCTCAAAGACTCGCTGGACTTAAAAACCCGTCCCAAATCATTGACTCCAACGGAGATATTTGCCGAAAATTCCGGAAAGGTTGTACTGGTGGAATTTGCCTGGAAAATGATTTACACGCCGACAAGCGAAGATTTGCTGCATAAGTTTGCGACAGTTACAATCAATGGAGTGAAGTATCGCAGAGGCATTTTCGCGGAGACGAGTGAGGGAATTGAGCCTGTGCTGTTTACCCGCTCGATGGATCCCGATGCGGATTTCGAGCCTGTCAGGGGCGGCGGTTACGGGTCGGGATTTGTGGTGGAAGAAGACGGTTTTGTCCTGACAAACAGGCATATCGCTGCAAACTGGTATAGCGGCTACGATTTCCCTGTGGGTACTTTCCCGGGAATACTGATTAACTCTTTGGGAAAATATATTCTCACTTCGACGGTAACGGAGGACATGGTCGGTTCGTGGATACCTTTCAATGCGTCGAATATCAATAATAAGTATGTTACGAAAATGGTGGACGGAACAAATGTATATATAGACGTTACAGTTGCCCGAAACGACTTGCGCATACCGGCAAAAGTCGCCAGGATTTCCGACAAGCACGACGTAGCCATGATAAAAGTAGATATTCCCCAGGTATTGCCGACCGTAGATTTGAAAGACAGTTACAGTGAAATAAGAACGGGCGACAATGTTACGGTGCTCGGTTATCCCGGCATGTCGCCGACCATTTTGTCGCGAACGGAGTCCCAGGATTATTTCAACAGAAATCCGCACTGGATCACGGTGCCCGTTCCCACCCTCAGTCAGGGAAATATCGGGCGACTGATCAAGGGAAACGTCGCAACGGAATCGGGCAATTATTACAGCACCTTCGGCGATTCCTACCAACTGACCATCAATTCGACCGGAGCCGGCAACAGCGGCGGACCGCTCTTTAACGACCAGGGGCAAGTGATTGGCATTTACAATTCCCAGAACAGTACGATGTCATTCGCCGTCCCGATAAAATACGGTATTGAATTGATGCACACGACTACCGTCATTGATTCCCAATAAATTAATTGTCAATTATCAATTATTAATTGTCAATTAATATGTGGTTCATCAAAAAGCGAAGCATATCCGGCATCCCCGATAAACGTCTTGTCATCAGGGCAATGACGCTGTCGGACGCCGGCTGCGTTCGCCAAAACAATGAAGACTGTGCAGGGCATACTTTCGTGCTTGGCGGCAGGACTGACTTTGTGGCAGTCCTTGCCGACGGCATGGGCGGGTATGAGGGCGGAGAAGTAGCCAGCGGAATGATGGTCAATACCGTTTGTGCGGATAGTGGTAAATTATTGAAGGATAGTCCGTTGAAATGGTTGAAAAACGCTGTTGCAAAAGCAAATGCGATGATATACGATGCGGCTCAGCGCTCGCGCATCGTCATGGGGACGACCTGCACGATTCTGCTGGTCTGGAAACGGAAACTGTATTGTGCGCATATCGGTGACAGTCGCCTTTATCTGCTGGAAAACAATAAGTTGCAGCAGATGACGACCGATCATACGCTGGTAGGAGAGATGCTCCGCCAGAAGAAAATCACCGAGGCGGAAGCCGCTCTGCATCAGCAGCGTAACGTGCTCGTAAAGGCTGTCGGCACCAAACCGGACGTCAAACCTGACGTTTTCAAAATCAAACAGACAATCAAGCCGGGCAGCCGTTTCATGCTTTGCAGCGACGGCGTGTACGATATGCTTTCCGACGTGGAAATAGGGCAGATTCTATCCGGTAAATCCATCCGCGAGAGCGTCTCGTCACTGATTGCAAACGCCAGAGAAAAAGGAGGATACGACAACCTGACGGTTACGGTCATAGAAATTAACGATGCTAAAAAACTGGAATACAATGACTGACAGGTTCACGATACCCAATCACACGATTGTGCGAAAAATAGGCGAAGGCGGCATGGGAACGGTGTTTCTCGCCACCGACGACATGCTGCAGCGCGAGGTGGCCATCAAGGTGCTGAAACGTGCCAATGCGCTTGACGACAGCAATATGGAGCGATTCCGTTCCGAAGCCGTCATCCTCGCAAAACTGCGCAATCCGAACATTACCATGCTCTATAACCTGGTGCAAAGTCAGGGACGCTGGTGCATGATCATGGAATTTGTGGACGGCGAGACGCTCGAAACGCTGTTGAAAAGGCTCGGTACGATTCCCGTCGGACAGGTGTTGCAGATTGCCTCGCAAACACTTAATGGACTGGAACATGCACACCGCAAAGGCGTCATACACCGCGACCTGAAACCGTCCAACCTGATGATTTCTTCCGACGGCGAATTGAAAATCATGGACTTCGGCATAGCCCGGATTTCAGGCAACTCGCGTTTTACCCGCGTGGGGCAGGCCGTCGGCACGCCGCAGTACATGTCGCCCGAACAGATTCAAGGGCAGGAAGGCGGTTATGCCTCGGATATCTACTCGCTCGGCATCGTGCTCTACGAACTGCTGACCGGCGTGACGCCTTTCGCCTACGAAAACGAGTTTCAAATCATGCAGGCGCATACCAACCGTAAACCCGTGCCTCCCATTGCGTTGAACAGCGCCATCCCCGAATCGCTCAACGATGCGATCTTGAAGTCGCTGGCAAAGGAGCCGTCGAA
>JAITMT010000496.1 GCA_031277235.1 Tannerella sp. | reverse complement strand
ACGCCGAGCATGTCATAATCCGTCATCATACCGACAGTGATCGGCGAAGACGATTTTAGAGAAACGGAAGTTCCGGCAGCGCCTCCATTCCCGTAGTTCTGCCCGTTATTATCATCTTCGCATGAACTCAACAAGATTACTGCCGACAAGGCAAACACTGCATATTTTAATTTATTGTTCATAATTTTAACTTTTTAATAATTTTATTATTAATATCCCGGATTTTGATAAGCCGCTTTTTCGGCGTCACTCATTTCCAAACCATTGATTTGTCCTTGAGGAATGGGACGCAGATAGTGGAACGGCTCAATCGTGCGTGTAATTACTACCGGAGTATGATCGCCGGCATCAGTACCGCAAATGGTGTATGTCTTGGCAATCCTTGCCCATGATTGCGTGCGTACCAGGTCGTACCAGCGGAGTCCTTCTCCGAAAAATTCACGGCTGCGTTCTGCCAGTATATAGTCAATATCTATGGTAGCGGGGGTTGCGGCAATCATGGCGGCGCTGTTATCTATATCTACGGGCACGCCGGTGCCGGTACCGCCCTGGCTCCACTGGCCATTATTGAGGTATTTCCATTTTCCTGCACGTGCGCGAAGCACATTGACAAGGTCGCGTGCAGACATGGAACCTGTGGCTCCTTTTACAGCCGCTTCGGCTGCAATCAGATAGAGTTCCGAAAATTTGGCAATGTTCCATGGACGGGTAAGCGCGCCATCCGGTTGTCCCAGACCGGTCCCGTTGTCTGTACGGTATGTTCCGAGTTTCCACAAGCCCGGAAAAACGATACGGCTTATTCCACTTGGATTGATAACCCAATCGGCTCTGCCGGGTAATGTTCCTCCGCCAATTTTGTTGTTTCCGGCGCCATTGGGATACACCACGGCAGGATTGTCTTCGTCAAGGAATGTTAGAATCGGTTGTCCGCTATACACTTCCATTCCATTTGCATTGATTACAGGATTTCTTACACCTGATTTTGCCATGTTGGCGGGATAAACAGTTGTAAAAGTACCATCGTAGCGGCTGTCGTTAGTCTTATCGGCAAAAGTATTTTTAAATACTTCAATCGGCGGAGCCATACGCGTCCAGGGACGACCGCCCCATTGAACTGCCTCACGTTGAACAGAATTAATATTCCACACCCCTGTCCCGTCATCGCTGTAAAGGAGACGTGTATTCCACATCGTAAACCAGCCGGCAAAATTATCAGGCGCAGTGCCGTCGCTATATGACAAACTTGCCTGATTGTAATATGCGTCCTCAATGTGGTCGCTGTAGAGTACAATTTCGTTATTACGATCGTTACTTCCTATATTTACGTTGTAAAAAGTAGGCTGTAAGCCAAACGGTCCCGGATTATTAATCGCTTCGAGAGCCACATTGTAAGCCTCCTGAAAATACCATGCAGCATCGTGTCCGTCCGGGTCTGTACGGGAAACATCGGGATAAGTCGGAATATCGTTCGGGTTTTGCAACCACCATCCGTAGGTCAGATATGCTTTTGCCAGATAGAGGCGGGCGGCAGTTTTGGTAACTCCGCCGGTTACGCGACCTGCGTCAGGCAGGTTTTGAATGGCTGTCAGCAAGTCGGGGAAAACAGCTTTCGTGTAAACTTCGGGCACCGTGTTGCGCACTGAAGTACGGACAGGCAAACTGTTGAATTTCAATTCGCCCGATCCCAAATCCAAAGGCATACCGCCAAAAGTCTGTACCAGCAAAAAGTAGTCCCATGCTCTCCAGAAACGGGCTTCGGCAACCAACGCCGGGGCGCTTTCTTCGTCCGAGTTTTCAATAATACCACTGGCATTATTGATATTGATTAATACAGGGTCTAAAATAGCATCCGAACGGCTGCTCGTTGGATTCAGCGAGCCGACTCCCGACATGTCTGAATCCTTAAAATTGTTGTCGGCGCTTTGCCCCCATGTATATTCATCGGTGCCGTTTTGCTGTGCCGCATAGTAATACTGACCGAAAATATATCGGGTATGTACATACAGTCCCGTTAAACCCATTGCAATTCCTTCCGGAGTTTTGAAATATTCGGGAGTATATATGGTGCGGGGCTTTTCTTCCAAAATATCGTTGGAGCAGGAAAACGCAAGCAAAGCAATCAGAACTGCTCCAAGAATTGTTTTTATATTTATATTTTTCATATCTTTAATATTTATATTTTTCATATCCTTGACTTGTTAAAAAGAAACATTCAAACCGAACAGGAAGTTGCGTGTTTGAGGCGTATTGGTTCCTACCACAGGCATCGAACCGGCTTTGTATTCGCCCGGCTGCACGGCTACATTTTCATTTCCGTATGAGTTCGTTAGGGGGTCTAAACCGGTTTCGTCGTTAAACGGCGAAAACAGTACGAAAGCGTTTTGCAATGTGAAATACAAACGCGCGCTGCCGAGACCGGCGAACTTAAACCATTTGGCATCCGGATTGAAATTGTAACCCAGCGTAATTTGTCCTACCTTGAAATAGGTTGCATCAAAATAGCTCAGTGTAGTGCCATATTTTTGGTTATCGCCGCTCTGAATGCCACCCGGTCTCGGATACTTGGTATCGGTGTTTTCAGGAGTCCAGTAATCCACTTGTACGTTGCCGCGTCTTCCTGTTAATAAGTTCAAATAACCGGATGAGGAATGAAGCGTACTGATCAGGATACCGCCGTTTTGGAAACTGCCGATAACGTTTAAATCCCAGTTTTTGTAGGCAACGCGGGTGTTGAAACCGCCCAGCCAGTTGGGAGTGGGATCTATAACTTGCATGTCGTCTGCTCCGATTTGCCTTACAGGCGCACCGTTCGGATTATAGTCTCCGGTATAAAGTACTTTAATCATACCCGGATTACCGCCCGGTTCGAGAATATTCAAATACGGATCATTCTGTTGCCAGATACCGATTTTTTTATAATCGTAAATCGAATTGATCGGATAGCCTACAAACCATTTATTTCCTCTATCCTCGGTTTGTCCCGATGCAAGTTCTACAATTTTATTTTTGTTGGTATAGAAATTGATTCCAGCGTCCCAACTCCAGCCGTCTTTGTTGTCCAGGATTGTTCCGTTCAAGGCAAATTCCAAACCCTTGTTCTGCGATTTTCCCACATTGGCGGTATAACTGGCTATACCTGACGACGACGGTAAATCAACATTCATCAGCAAGTCGTTCGTGTTGACAACATAGTATTCGACGGATCCCCATAACCTGTTTCCTATGAGCGAAAAATCCAAACCGAAATTCCACGTGCTCGAATATTCCCATCCCAAGTCCGGATTTGGAGCTTCTGAGATTCTTGCGCCGGTAGTCAGAGAGGTTGTTCCGAAGTTGTATTGCTGCCTTTCGGTTGATAAAAGTCCCAGTGTTTTATACGGGGCAACGGCTTGATTGGATGTTTCTCCGTAACCCACGCGCAATTTCAAATTGTCAATCCAGTCAACGGATTCCATAAACGCTTCCCTACCGATGTTCCAACCGGCGGAAACGGCCGGATAAGTATGCCATTTGTGTCCGGGCGCCAAACGCGAAGATCCGTCGGAACGGAGCGCTACCGAAATCATGTAGCGATTGTCGTAATCATACATCAAACGCCCCATTACTGATTTTAAACCGTATTCTTCAAATCTTTGCTCGTCGGGATTAACGGTAACATCCGCTTTATCGGCGCGCCCCAGATTCCAATACTGGAAGAAATCAGCCGGAATATTGATAGCCGAAACACGCGAACGGTCGTAATGCGTTTGTTCTTCGGAATACAAACCGGTAAAGTTGATATGGTGATTCCCGAAATACTTGTCGTAGGTCAACAGATTTTCAACGACCCACTGGTATGTTAACGCCTTCTCAAGCGAACCGTTTGAATTGGCATTAAAGGAAAAGACGTTCTGTCCCGCATATTGCCCCCTGTTGAATCCTCTAAGATTTAATCCCAGATTGATGCGATAAGCCAAACCTTCCACGTAAGGGATTTTCACTTCGCCATACAGGGAGTTATAGGAAGCGTAACCGCGCTGATTGTCGGCATATTTATCGCCCAGGCTTTCGATAGCATCGCGCGAATAAGCCCATACATTGGCATCTGCTATGGAAGAGACAAAAGGCTTCCAGCCTCCGTCCGAATTATAAGGATCAATCATTGACGACAGCGCCAAGGTTTGGTACAAACCAAGGTTTTGCCCGTTGGTTACGTTGTAGTTGCTATTGGTGGTAATACCGAAGCGGAGGTATTTGCCAACGTTTTGGTCAATAGTCGCTCTCAAATTGATACGGTTGTAATTTTGTCCGGGCAGCATAGACTGGTCTTTATAATAACCGGCGCCAAAATTGAAACTTCCCGTTTCCGTTCCGCCGGCAATACCTATGTCGTGGCTCATCACCATACCGTTATCAAACATCAAATCCTGCCAGTCGGTGTTGGTGCCGTGCGCTTCGTCGGATCCCATGGTTGGATTGCCTTCCGTATCTTTATAGATTCCTGCCTCTTTACGCATTTCGTACAATTCGTCTCCCGACATCATCGGATAGCGATGGTAGAGGGTTTTCACTCCGTAATAAGCATCGTAAGTTACTCTGGCTTTTTGTCCGAAAACACCTTTATTTGTGGTAATAATGATAACGCCGTTGGCGCCGCGTGAACCGTAGATGGCGGTAGCGGAAGCGTCTTTCAAAACGTCAATACTTTTGATATCATTCGGATTGATATCGCCTATAGTACCGGGAAATGGAATCCCGTCCAACACGATAAGCGGGTCGTTGGAAGCATTCAATGAACGTACACCGCGGATGCGTATTTGCATATCCGCTCCGGGTTTGGAATTGGTCTGTGTCATCTGCACACCGGCTACACGTCCTGCCAGGGCAGAAGTAACATTGCCTGTTTGCACTTGACGCAAAACATTTCCCTGCATGGAAGCCACCGACCCGGTAACTGCTTCCCGCCGCTGCGTGCCGTAGCCGATAACTACGACTTCTTCGAGCATCACTTCGTCGTCGGGGAGGGTGATGTTGATAACGCTCCGACCGTTGACGTCAACGGTTTGCGTGGTATATCCGATATACGAGAACTGGAGCCGCCCGTTGGACGGTACGCCGTTCAGCGTATAATCGCCGTTAACATCGGTGGTGATGCCGGTTGTTGTGCCCGGCACCTGTACCGATGCGCCAATAATTCCTTCGCCTGCCTTGTCAATCACCCGTCCGCTGACGGAAATGTTTTGCGACCAGGCAAGCGCCGGAATCATTATCAGGAATAAAAATATTCCTCTCATTTTTTTCAATAGAATTCTGCTCATTTATTTATCGTTTAATAGGTTTGTGAATCTTTTTTTAAATGGACAATTGACAATGGATAATTGACAATTGTCCATTTTTTAACTTTGAACTTTGAATCTTAAACTTTGAACTTCAAATTTCTCACGGCTGCAATGTTCCCGGAAAATCGACACTCACATCTTTTCCTGCCAAACCGTCGGCAAAGCCTTTGTAAGCGTGTTTGCGGACATAGTTCTTATCCCACAGATTGGGTGCGTCGCCGGGTATCCAATAGACGTGTTCGTCCTCGTTGTCGGAAATGCCCCAAACCGTAATTCCATACTGCTGTGCTGCCGGAACGTGCTGTTTGAACATTTCCACGATGTAACGGTACAAATCGGCTTGCTCGGCGTATTGTTCGAGGGTAGGCGAATTGGTGCCCACCTTAATATCCAATTCCGTGACTTTGATTAATTTCCCTGTAGCCGCCAATTTTTTGAACATTTCAGCGATATTGTTGCGATCGGCGGTCA
>JAITMT010000492.1 GCA_031277235.1 Tannerella sp. | reverse complement strand
AAATTCAATATCTGAACGAAACGCTGAAAAGAATGTTGGACGGACGGAGGCGATAGTTGTATATATATGTATCCAAATCGCTGTATATGATGTATTTATAACTCCTGTTATTGAAAATGTTATTCCATGACAATTCAAAATCCGCAAATTTTGCAGCGTACTTGAGGCGGACGTCGGCAAAGAAAGTCCCGGCTGACACGTTTCTGGCAATTTGACTGTATAGATATTCTCCCTGAACGCTCAGTTCCCAATTGTTAATAAAATAATAGTAATTAAGATTTTGTGAAACCTGTCCGCTGCGATTGCGGGTCGTATTGTCCGAAGTCTCAATACCGACATGTTGCGAAATGATACTGGCGCGATATTCCGCGTTCATGGCGTCGCTGATTTTCACATTGATTTTGGGCGTCAGAAAAACGCCCAGCGATTGAACGGGATATAAAATGTCCTGTTGCAGTTTTTCGGACCGATTGTATGAAACATTCGCCTGCAACGATATATTCGTCCTGACGTCGCGGAGATATTTGCCGGCATAGACCATCCACATCCACGATTCCGTGCGGTTTTCCCTTTCCAGATTGCCGGAAATGGAGTTAATACCGATAAAACGCTGATTATTCAGCAGATTCCTCCGCGTATTGCTGTATTGCAATCCGGTGTTGAAGAAAAGCGTTGTCAGCGGATTGCGAAAATTCAGGCGCACGGAGGCAGACTGCGTTTTCCGGTGCGAAAGAACACCCGATTTTATCCGGATGTTGCGGTAACTGTACAGGACGGGCGAAACCGTCAAGTCCATCATGTCTCCAACACTTTGATTGAAGCCATACCCCAACGTTGCGCTCCAGAAGGGATTGATGGAATAACTGACAGTCAGGCGCGGCTGGACAAACAGATACGCCTTTTTCAGGTCTTTTTGATAGGGACGGTCGCTGATATTGATAAAATGCTGCTGAATGCGCGGAATGAATGAAAAAGTGATTTTGTCGAGGTCGTATTTGTATGTCGGAGTCAAATTGAGCGTGAAATAACTGCTCCGCATGTCATTGACCGTACTGTCCGTAAACAATTCGTGACTAAGTCGGGAGTGAAAGTTTTCCAGCGCGCCCTCCGCCGTCAATCTCAAAGTCAGGGCGGAATTTTCGCCGATAAACGACAGCGCCGTCGAGAGATTGGAATAAAATCCCGCATAGCGAACAGACTGATTGTAAATATTTTCCAGACTGTCTATTCCGATATTCAATTCCTGCGGCAACGACGAACAGTACGTATTCGAGGTAATGTCAAACAGCCGGTTGCCGAATTTCCGAATCAATTGCAAACTGTTGGAAATGTTATATTCGGGCGTTAAATATTGCTGCGCAACATGATTTTGAGCTGTTACGCCGGCAAGAGCGCTGTTCCACTGCAATTTGGCGTTCAACAGGTTGTTCAGGTAAAACGACGGCGCGTTGTTCGTGTAAGTCAGGGAGGCGTCGAGGGCGTTCGATTTTTGGTTATTCAATGTCAGTTCATTGATATTCAGCATACTGTCCTGCAAGAAATAGGAACTGTTTGTTTCGATTCTCTTATCTTGCCTGTCGTGTAAATAATTGATATTCATGCGGAAAAAGTCATTTTTCCCGATTTTGAAAAGATGGTTTACGGAAGCCGTATGCGTTTGGTTGAACAGGTATCGCTGCGAACTCAACCGCAGGGAACTTGTCAGATTGTCGTTGAAAACGGACGTTTGGAGCGGATAAGTGTTCCCCGTTATCAAATCCGTCAGTTCCCGCGAAACATTCACGCCCGTATTGTTGGTTTTGTACATCGCAATCGTCTGTTGCCGGCTGCCCGCCTGCAGCAGAAAAAGATTGATCCGCCACAGGAAATCATTTTCGTCCGCTCCCGCTCCGAGGGTAGCGTTCCCGACCGGTTTGGCCAATTTGCTGTTTTTCAGTTTCAAATTGATTGCCGCCCGGGTGGAGGTGGAAATGTCTTTCAGCAGATTGAGCGGCTCGTGGTTTTCAATCAGTTCCACGTTTTGCACCGCATCGACAGGCACGTTGTTCGTCGCAATGCCGTATTTTCCCTCCAGCAAATCCATGCCTTCGATGTAGAATTTGTTGATGGACTCGCCGTTATAACTGATCGTGCCGTTGTCCGACACCTCGACGCCCGGCAGTTTCTGAATAATGTCGCCGATGACGCGGTCTTGCTTCGCCTTGAAAGCGTCCACGTTGTAAACAATCGTGTCTTCCCGCCTCCGGATCATGTCAGCCTTGACAACAACTTCCTGTATCTCAATGGCTTGCGGTTGAAGAACGATCTTCAGGTTTTGAGACGTTTTTTCGAGCGCAATTGTTTGCGTTGCGTAGCCCAACAGCGACGCCACGAGCCGCAAACCCGTATTTTCCTGTTCGACGGACAGGCTGAATTTTCCCTCCCTGTCGGAAATTTTATAGGTGAGAATATCCTGATTCCCGTCCGTCAGCGACACAATGGCGCCTTCAATTTTTTCTCCCGCCGCATTGACCACAACGCCCTCCACGCTTGTTTGGGCAAAACCGTAACAGGCGAAAAACAACAGGAAACAGATGGCGGCGATTTTTTTATTCACTTAATTCGATGGGATTGTGATAAAATTTCTTTCGCGGCTTCTCGGGTTGTCCATTCAAAGGAGTTACGGTAGTTCCCGTACCTTCAACATAGGGCATCGGATCGGATTTGTAACTGTTGTACGTTTCCAAAACAGTTTTCTTGTCCGATTTGACATATTCCCTTTCGGTCAAATAAATCGGGTCAATCCAGGAAACCCGTTCAATACCGATGCAGTCAAAAAATACCTGTTCCCGGTCATCCGAAACTTTCAAAATCAGTCCCGGTAATCCCGAAAATTTCCAGGGACCTTTCTGAACGGGAAGAAGCGGCGTGTACCAAGCAGTGTAATTCCGCCCAAACAACCGGCAAGTCGCTTTTTTACACAAATAATTCATCACCGTCATCGTGTCTTTTTCTAAATGCCAGTCAATTTTAGGAATTATTTCTTCATATTCGGAATTTAACCTTGCAAGCGCCATAGATACTGTTACAGTCAGATAATCAGGCTTCATGTTGGAGAAAATAACTTCATCTCTGAAATCTCCTCTATCAAGTCCGATTGTCTTTTGTATAATACTGACTGTGTTTTCTCCCGCTTCTCGATATGCAGCCGTTAATGAATCTATTATATAACTATCTAAACCCCAATATTTTGTCAATCTTTTTCCGATTTGCAGCAACATAACGGAACTTTTGGGATTAGTGTTATTGACCGTATCTTGGATGAGCAATTGGCGGTACGAAGCACGCAAATATGCTGTATCAAACACTATATGTTCCGGATCTTTCGCTTGATTTAAAGCTTCCGGGTCATTAATTGTTAACTTGGCTCCGTCTTGAGTAGTGATGGTTACCTGTCCATATATCCAATTGCATCCATAGGCAATTAATAATATTAAAATAATAATTAATTTTTTCATGTCTTCTTATTTTAAGAGATTAAAAGGCTGTTTACAAAAGAATTAAATTTGCAAACAGCCTTCATCATGCTTTTAACATTGAATAGCAATCATTTCATCCAGCCAATCTGAAAGCTCTTGAACACTATCAAAGCCTCCACAGAAATGAAAACCTCCGTCTCCACAATGAACTGTCCCGCAAACTTCTAAAGGAGCTACTTTTTGTGTTTCCATTACATTCGGGAACATACTACCAATTGTGAATACTAATCCTGTAAGGATAAAAAATACTTTCTTTTTCATACCAATTATATTTAATCGTTTTATTTTTAATTATTTAATTTTGTTTTTCCACCTTCAACGTGAACAGACCAACCGATTTATAGATTTTGCACGATTCGGTTACGGCTGTTTGGCGGAATCACGTTTCCTCTCTGGAATTTGAAGATTTGAGAATTTGAAGAAAAGCGCCTTCGGCATTTGAAAATTTGAGAATTTGAAGATTCAAGGTACGATCCATAATTTTCAAATTATCAAATTACGCTTTCTGCGTCAATTTTCAAATTTTCAAATTCCCATTTTCGGGGTGGGGGCTACGTGCACTTGCTGCGGGAGGAGAAATTCGCAACAAAACCCCCATAAAAAATGAAGTTATTTTTCCCCAATTCAAAGATCGTTTTACACTCCGGGAATCGCGGTTTCCCGTTTCTTCTCTCCGGCAACAGCGCCGCATCGCCGTTGCCTTTCCGGATCCATAATTGATGGGTTACAAATATGTAAATCCGTATTTTATATTCGTCAATGAAATTTTTTCCAAAGGTATGGATACTTTGTAAAATATATTTTTGTATACTACGCGCGCATGCCTGTATAATATGTACATAAGAGGGATGTGTGTGTGTGTGTGTGTGTGTGTGTGTGTGTGTGTGTGTGTGTGTGTGTGTGTGTG